>NZ_CAXSHM010000018.1:0-65406 GCF_964237335.1 uncultured Sphingomonas sp. | reverse complement strand
GGGGAACTCCTCGTACCCATTATGCCCGCCCACACACGGAAATCCTGACAGTCCCTCATTTTAGCCTGCCAACGACGGCACGAACGTCCGCTCCGGCCGGCGCCAATCGATACCCTCCAGCAGCATCGACAGCTGCGCCGGCGTCAGTGTCACCGTGCCCGTTGCCGTCACCGGCCAGACGAAGCGGCCACGGTCAAGCCGCTTGGAGAACAGGCACAGGCCCTGGCCGTCGAACCACAGCAGCTTGACCAGGTGACCGCGCTTGCCCCTGAACGCGAACAGCGCGCCGGAATGCGGGTTTTCGGCAAGTACCTGCTGGACCAGCACCGCAAGCCCGTCGAACCCCTTGCGCATGTCGGTCACGCCGCACGCCAGGAACACCCGCGTCGGCAACGGCGCGGGGCTCATCCCAGCACCGACAGCACCCGCGCCAGCGCGCCAGCGTCCACCGCGGCATCCACGCTCACCCGCACGCCGCCCGGCAGGTCGATGCTGATAAGGCCGGGCGTGGGCACCGATAGCTGCGCCGCAGGTGCGATGCTCTCGACCTCAGCCACCCGCACCTCGGCAAACGCCGGCAGCGCGGGAACTGTGCCGGCCAATAGCCCCAGCCGCGCCTGCTTGCGCCACGTGTAGACCAGCCCGCTCGATAGATCACGCCGCTGCAGGACATCGCGAACCCGGACACCCGGCCGGAACGCATCCGCCAAGACCTCCAGCTTCTCCCCATCCGACCAGTTGCGCCGACCCGACACCCGGCCGACCACCTCCATGCGACCAGTCGTACGAGCACTCGTATGACCAGTCCCAGACCCGAAAACTTCCCGCACCAACATCGCCCTCGCAAAGGCGACCAACATCCCCGCTACGGCTGCGCGGGCAAGGCGGCCCACAGGCCACGCTTACGCTGTGCGGGCACAGCTGGACCAGCTCGGCTCGGTGTGACGGCATCTCGGCTGGCGATCGGCGCAGGTCGCTTCGGCTCCGCAAGCATAGGCGTTGCGGGGTCGGTCGCTGACATGCCGTGCCGGGTCACGACGCTTGGCTCCCGGGTGACGGCGCAGGAGCCGGCGGCGCGCGGGGCTGGCGCTGACGCTCGAAGGTCTCGACGACGACCATGTGCCCGCCACAGCATGGGCATGGCGGACGCATGTCGTCCGGCTCGGCCGGCACATCGGGTGCGGCGGGCGGCGCCACCCCGAGCAGCTGACGGACGTGGTCGAGACGGGCTTTGCGGGTGGCGCCGGCGAGCAGGCCATAGTGGCGGATGCGGTGGAAGCCTCTCGGCAGGACGTGGAGCAGGAAGCGGCGGATGAACTCGTCGGCGGTGAGCGTCATGACCTGCTGACGGTCGGCGCCACCCCGGCGATAATCCTTGTAGCGGAACGTCACCCCGGCTTCGTCGAAGCGGAGGAGGCGACTGTTCGAGATGGTGACGCGGTGGGTGTAACGCGACAGGTAGGCGAGCACCGTCTCCGGCCCGGCGAACGGGGGCTTGGCGTAGACCACCCAGCGCTTCTTCCGGACCGGTGCGAGGTGACGCAGGAACGCACGTCGGTCAGCCAAGTGCGCCAAGCTGCCGTAGAAGGCGAGCCGCCCGGCATCGTGGAGCGCCGTCAGCCGGGTCAGGAACAGGCGCCGGAAGAGCTTGCCCAGCACGCGCACCGGCAGCAGGAACGCCGGACGCGACGACACCCAGCGACTGCCGTCGGGCGAGAGACCGCCGCCCGGCACGATCATGTGGATGTGCGGATGGTGGGTCATGGCCGAACCCCACGTATGGAGCACGGCGGTGATGCCGATGCGGGCGCCAAGGTGCTTCGGGTCGGCGGCGATGGTCGTCATCGTCTCGGACGCCGCCTGGAACAGCAGCCCGTACACCGCCGCCTTGTTCTGAAAGGCGATGTCGGCGACCTCGGCCGGTAGCGTGAACACGACGTGGAAGTAGCCGACGGGCAGCAGGTCGACCTCACGCTCGGCAAGCCAGGCGCGCGCGGCGGCACCCTGGCACCGGGGGCAGTGCCGGTTGCGGCAGCTGTTATAGGCGACCCGCCAGTGCCCGCAGTCGGTGCAGGCCTCGACGTGGCCGCCCATCACGGCGGTGCGGCAGTGTTCAATCGCCGACATGACCTTGAGCTGGTCCAGGCTCAGGTGTCCGGCACGGGCCGTCCGGTACGCAGGACCCGCGGCGCGGAAGATGTCGGCGACCTCGAGTGAGGCGCGCAACGCCCGCTCAGCCCTTGGGCGCCCTCCCTTCCGCAGCGGTCGTCGCAAGCCGGTCGAACGGGCTGGCCACGTTGCGCAACACCTTGGTGGCGACCCTGGTGTAGAAGGCGGTGGTATCCAGCTTCGCATGGCCGAGCAGCACCTGGATGATACGGACGTCGATGCCGTCCTCCAGCAGGTGGGTGGCGAAGCAGTGCCGCAACGTGTGCGGCCCGACGCGCTTGCCGATGCCCGCCGCTACGCTTGCCTCCACGACGATGCGGTGCAGCTGCCGGGTGCTGAGCGGCTTGAGGTAGTGCTGGCCGGGGAACAGCCAGCCGTCGACGTGCATCACGCCCTGCTGCCGGCCGACCTTCCACCACTCCCGCAGCAGCGCCAGCAGGCCAGCGGGGAGCATGGCGTTGCGGTACTGCCCGCCCTTGCCACGCTCGACCCGGAGCAGCATCCGCTCGCTGTCGATGTCGCGCACCTTGAGGGCCGGAACCTCGGCCGCGCGCAGCCCGGCGCCATAGGCGACGGACAGCGCCGCTTGGTGCTTGAGGCAGGTGGTTGCGTCGAGCAGCCGCGTTACCTCTTCCTGGCTCAGCACCACCGGCAGCTTGCGCATGTGCCGCGTGCGGATCAGCTTGCGTGACAGGTCCGGCCGGTCGAGCGTCTGCGTGAAGAAGAACCGCAGCGCCGACACGATGCTGTTCATGGTCGGCACCCGCACGCCCAACTCGCACTGCTCGACCTGGAAGCGCCGCACCTCCTCCGCCGTCGCCGTGTCGGGGGAGCGCCCCAGGAACGTCGCGAACCGACCGACGTCGCGGATGTAGTTGCGCTGCGTCTCAAAGCCGAACCGCCGCATCTCCATCTCGTCGATGAGACGCTGGCGTAGCGGGCTGACGGCAACAACCGGATCAAGGATGTTCATGGCAGGGCTCCTTCTGGTGGAGCCCCGATGTTCTGCCTGCCTCCCGCAGCGCTCAATCCAGGCGCAACGCCTGCTCGGTCACCTCACCTGCGGTCGGAGTACCCCTCCCGCGCAGCGGGTTCGTGCTTCCACCAAGAGTTTCGGGCGCCGGCAGACGTACGAAAGTCTTGGAAGCCTGAAGCGGACGGTCGCGAGACGCCCGTGTGGCGTGACGATCTTCACATTTCGAGGACAACCTCATCGAAGCTCAGTCGTGGCGACCTGTCGAACACCTTTGCGGGGTCGCCCCGACCGATGCCGCAAAGCATGTTTACGCGCCAAGTAGATGCCGCCAGGAACTCGGCGTTCACCTTCGCCGCGTCAAAGCCCGACATTGGGCCGACGTCCAGACCCACCGCGCGCAATGCTAGAATGAAGAAGGCGGCCTGAAGCGAGCCGTTCCGGAATGCGGTCGGTTCGATCGACGCGGGGTTTCCGGTGAAGTAGGCTGCCGCGTTCGGGTTGTGCGGAAACGTCACAGGGAGCCTCGTGTGAAACTCCAGATCATAGGCGATGATCGCTACCACCGGCGCTGACGTCATCTTGTCGACGTTCGTGGGAGCCAGTGCTGGAGCCAGTCGTTCTTTCGCCTCCTTCGATCGAAGAAGCAGGATGCGCATGGGCTGCGTATTCATGGAAGTAGGACCCCACTTCGCGATGTCGTACGCCTCCCGGAGTTGATCATCGCCCACCGGCTCGTCGCGCCACCCGTTTTGCGATCGAGCGGTCTTGAAGAGCCTCTCGAGCATAATCTCGTCTGCGCTGACGGTCATGTCCGTGTACCTATCGAAGACGTCATCGAGCTACTCCGCCGCCTCTGCAGCGCATCCGGCCGACACGAACTCCTGTGCGTCGACTTCGTAATTGTGCACGAAGTCCTTGGGGACATCAGGGCCCCAGCTGGCGAGGCTGTCCTCCATCTCGTAGTTGGTTGGACTCCAGAGCGCATGATCGTCGATGTGGTCCATGTCCGAGAAATACTCGAACCAGGACCCCCAAGGATCTTGGATGTAGTGGAAGAAGTTTGAGCCGATCGTGTGCCTTCCAAACCCCCAGTCTCCGCGACCTGCCTTCGACAGCAGTGCTCTTCCACCACGTCCCACCTCGTCGGGATCGCTCACCTGAAAGCTGGCGTGATGGAAGCCGACGCCGGGAGACTTCGCGAAAGCGACCACGTGATGATCGCTGTCCTTCTTCGCGCAGGTAAACGCGATGACGTCCTGCGCGTGGTCGGCGAGCCCCATCCCGAGTGCGCGAGTGACGAACTGGACGCTCTTCATGACGTCCGGGCTGAACACCAGGATGTGACCTAGCCTAAGCGGCTTCGCCGGAGGGTATTTGCTCGAGGGAAGAACGGCGGAGCGCCGCTTTCGCAGCAGTCGACCAGGCGCGTTGATCTCGAACGTGGGCGCTTCGGCGAGTTCGGCGTCGGCTGGATGTTCGAGCAGGTGGATCAGCATGCCATTGGGGTCCTCGACCCAGAGGCCATTGTCCTCGAATCCATGCGGCGCATTCACTACTCGCCCGCCGTTCGCGCCGACTGCATCGGCGATCACGTTGAGTCCGTTTGCGCGCAGGGAGATGTGGTGCAGCCGCTTGCGGGCAAAGCCGCCTAGCAACATGATGGAGTCCCGGTCCTGTCCCTCGCAGCGCAACCGCGCATTGCCATCCTCTACGTCCGCCACCATGCCGGCGTCGGTGTAGAACTTCACACCCGCGTCGAGTTCGGGCACTTCCAAGGTAACAGATAACGCGCTCAGTACGGGCATCTTTCGTCTCCTGCTTAGTTCCGCGCCGAGACGCGATTCTCGATCGCGCCGATGCCGTCGATCTCGCAGCGTACGACGTCGCCCGGTTGCAGAAAGGACTGCGGCTCCATGCCGACGCCGACTCCTTCAGGCGTTCCGGTCGCGATCAGATCGCCAGCTTCGAGCGTGAACGCAGCCGAAAGATAGGCGATCTGCGCCCAGAGATTGTGGATCATGTGCCCGGTGTTGTTCGACTGTCTGAGTTCTCCGTTGACGAAGCACCTGAGGGCAAGAGTGTGGGGATTGGCTATCTCGTCGCTGGTGACGATCCATGGGCCGATCGGGCCATGCGTGTCGAACGACTTGCCCATCGTGAAGGTGGGAGTGTGGAACTGCCAGTCGCGCGCCGACACGTCGTTGGCGACGGTGTAGCCGAACACGTGGTGGCGAGCGTCTTCCTCCAGCACCTGCTTTGCGGGTTTGCCGATCACGGCTGCCAGTTCCACCTCGTAGTCTAGCTTGTCCGTTGGGCCCGGTTCGATGTCGTCGAATGGACCGGAGAGGCAGGTTGTCTGCTTGTTGAACCAGGTCTGGTACTTGGCGCGAGCCACGCCGAGCTTGTCCGCCTCCTCAAGGTGCTTCGCGTAATTCATCCCGATCGCAAGATATTTACCCGGACGCTCGATCGGCGCGAGCAGAGCGACGTCGTCTAGCGATAGCGCGGCGGCTCCGCTCGCGCGCAGGTCGTTGACGCGATCGAGGCCTGACTGTCCAGCTTGGATGAGCGAGAGCATCGTCGGGAATCCCGAATCATCGAGGCAGACGACCCCGCCATCGGCGACCACGCCCAGATGGATGACGCCGTCGTGTTTGTACCTGACTAGCTTCATTTGACCTCTGCCTGCTGCCTTCGACCTTGAGCGGCCTGGCTCTAGTTCTGCGCGCGGGGGTTCCGGTTGGCACAGTTTGCGCTCTCGTACACCGGTGGCGGCCGGGGCGACCGATAGGAAAATCCGCGAGGTGATTAGGAGCAGGAAACACTTCGCTCGCTCCGCCCACTGGCATCGCGCTTCGGCAGTCGCTGACTTCCTCCGGGTTACCTCGGCGGATGGTGATTGCGTTAAAAGAACGCCTCGTTCGGAATGACATCACCTGCCTCCGGAGGCGCCATTCTATGACGGTTCATCGCGATAAGCCGGAGGGCGGTGGGCTTCACGGTGCAGCGGGTGCGCTTCGGGAGATGAATCGATGTTCGACTTGCCGGCTGCCTCCGTTCGCTGGGAACGCGTCCGAGAGATGATGGACCGCCTGGATCTCGATGTGCTCCTAGCCGTGGACCTGTCGCGCGACGAAATTCTCCTAGGCACTCAGCGGTGGCTGACGGGCTATATACCGATGGGCGGCCCCGCCGCAGCGCTGATCTCACGCAGCGGAACCGTAGAGCTGGTGTCGGAGCGCATTGGGAAGGATGTTTCTGAACACTACCAGGCGAACGGCTTCCCGATCGAGCTCGTCGCAGGTTACTCCGAGCGGTTGCTGGCAGAACGGATCGCGCGTCATGGTCCCAAGCGGATCGGAGTCTCCGAGGCCGCCGCTGTCTCGTTCACGATCGTAGAGGTAGTGCGCAATGTCCTCCCTGCTGCTCACCTTGTCGACGTATCGAACGAGATGATGAAGCTGAGGATGCGGAAGACCCCTCAGGAGATTGCGCTGATCCGCAAGAGCTCCGTCATCGCGGATGACGTCTGGAGGCACATTCCAGATCTCTTCAGGATCGGCCGTTCCAACCGTGACATCGTAGCGGACGTTGATCATCTTGCCCGTCTCCAGGGAGCGGAGAGCGGCTTTCAACTGGTCTTGAAGCTCCCTTTTCATGGGCGGGCGATGCGGTCGACGGCCAATCCGGAGCTCATTGAAGCGGGCGCTCGCTATCTGGTCGAGGTGTCCCCTCGCTTCGAAGGATATTATTCGCAGCTCACGATTCCGGTCTCGACCGTTCCTGACGACGATAGCGCGTTGCGCGCCTACGCGGATCTCCTCGCAGCGAAGGAGGCTGCTCAGCCTCTCATGCTGCCGGGCGCGGAACTCGGCGCAGTAGCGGCGTTCGTGCGAGATTTCCTGCAGGCGAGGGGTCGCTCGATGAGTTCCTTGTCCCTCGGGCACTTCTGCGGGATGGCGCTGGAGGAACCGCGGCATGATCCAAGTTCCGCATTGGTGCTGGAAGAGGGAATGACCATGATCTTCCACCCCGTGCTCGCCGATCCGGAGCTCCACTCGCTCATGCGCGCCGATACCTACCTGATCACGCAAGCGGGCGCCGAGCGGCTGACCTGTTATGCTGGCGGGATGCTCGCGCTGGCTTAGGCTTAGCTGGCGGGCCGATCGTGACGTTCTGGCGTTGAAAAGCGGAACGCGTCCAAGCCCCGCATGGACGAGCGCGGAGGCCTTGCACGGGCGCCGAGAGATTGTGCGTCGAATGGTGAGTATCTTTGTAGCGGATGAATGGAGAGAGAGATGGCCAACCGCATTGACGTCCACCAGCACGTGCTGCCGCCGTTCTGGGTAGAGGGGCTGCGAGAGCGCAGCCTGTCGCACCGACCGCCGCCCTGGTCACCCGAAGCTGCGCTAGCTTTCATGGACGCGAACGACATCTCGACGGGCATCCTTTCGTTGACTGCGCCGGGACTGACGGGCTGGGCTGACGGCGAGCTGGCGCCGATGTCGCGTCGAGTCAACGAGTACACCGCCGAGCTTGCCGCTCGATGGCCCGAACGGTTCGGCGGTTTTGCTTACGTGCCGATGCCAGACGTCGAAGCGTCGATCGCCGAGGCGACTTACGCGCTTGATGTCCTCGGGGCCGACGGGATCACGCTGCTCTCGAACTACGGCGATCAATATCTCGGCGACGAGAGCTTCGAGCCGCTGTGGGAGCAGCTCGATCGCCGTTCGGCGATCGTGTTTGTTCACCCCACACGCCTGTCGCAGCCGGAACTGAAGGGCATACCTGCACCATTCGTCGACTTCCCATTCGCGACCACGCGGGCTGCGGTGGAAATGGTGATGCGCGGGGTGCTGGATCGTCATCGCAGGATCAGCATCATCCTCGCTCACGGGGGCGGCTTCCTCCCGTATACCGCCTACCGGTTCGCGACCTTTGCCGCGAGTGGACCGCCCGGTTCGACCGAGACGGCGACTTTCGAGACCGACACCGCGGCGAGCCTTGCTACGTTCCGGAGATACTTCCTCGACACCGCGCTCACTTCCAGCCCGACGTCGCTGCCGGCGCTGAAGGCCTTCGCCGATCCGTCGCACATTCTGTTCGGCAGCGACTTCCCGTACGCACCGGGCGGCACCTCTCGCAAGTTCACCTCAATGCTCGAAGAGAGCGATCTCCTGACACCTGACGAGAGGCTTCGCATCGATCGCGAGAACGCCAGGCAGCTGTTCGGACCCGGTGTCGGTTGGGGGGCGATCTCGTAGAACGACCTCCAGCGTTGCTCTTCATTATCCCTGCTCCGGGCACTCGGCCTGTTCTATGACATGTTCACGCCGAGAAGCTCCGATCCCGCTGTAGTGGACCTGCAAGCTGTTATCTCTGAGCAATCACTTCGGTCTTTCTGACATCGTGCGCCACCCCCTTTTCAGCCCTATCAGCTTCCCGACGCGGACGAGCGAAGCCGCGGATTATCAGGTTGCCCGATTGGATGGACGACCGACCAGAGAGGATCCGGAATGAAGGCCACGCATCTCACCGGCGTCGCGATGATTGCGCTGCTCGCCGGCGGTCAGGGGCAGGCGCGCGCACAGAGTGCTTCCTCGCAGACCCAGGCAGGCAACACGACATCGATGCCAGCCGGTGCCGCGGGTCAGACCAGCGAGGCAGGTGCTGGCCAGGGCGGCAACGCGGCGCCGGGTCAGGTCGAGGGGAGTCCCCCAGCACAGGGTGCCAGCGGCCTCGCCGACATCGTCGTGACCGCCCAGCGGGTCTCGGAGAATAGCCAGCGAGCTGCCGTTGCGATTGACGTCGTCGGAGGTGCCGACCTGCTCAAGGCGGGCGCCAGTTCCGTAGATCGGCTGACGAGCTTGGTTCCTGCCCTCACCGTCCCATCGGCAGGGTCGTACAACTACTATTTCATCCGTGGCGTGGGCAATTTCGCGAGCACCTCGTACAGCGACCCTGCGGTCGCGTTCAATTATGACGGCGTCTATGTAGGTCGACCGACGTCGGCGGCCGGCGTCTTCTACGACCTCGACCGCATCGAGGTTCTGAAGGGCCCGCAGGGCACGTTGTATGGGCGTAACGCAACGGGAGGAGCTATTAACGTGCTCCCAACGCAACCAAAGCTGGGCGAGTTCTCCGGGTTTGGGTCTGTGAGCTACGGCGACTACAATGCGCTAAATTTTCAGGGCGCGGTGAACGTCCCTATGGGCGATAAGGGCGCGCTTCGCATCTCCACCAACATCGTCGACCGGGGCGCGTACCTGAGCGACGGCGAGTCCAACGAGAAGGTGCAGGCGGGACGGTTCCAACTTAAATCCGAGCTAACGCCGCAGCTTACGGTTCGCGTCTCCGGGGACTACGCCCATGTCGGGGGCGCGGGGAACGGCTACGGCGTGGTGGATAGCTACAAGTACGATCCGACCCTCTCCAGTCTGCCTCTTGGACAGCGGTTTGACGTTACGCCGTCCGGTATCGACCCAAGTCAAGGGGTGTTCTCGCCAGCATCACAAGCCTATCTGCAGGCCCAGCGCGCCGGTCCGTCGGGCCGCAACCTCAACGCCCTTCCTGCTTTTCCTTATCAGGCCAACAACTTCTACGGCGCCAACGCGCAGATCGACTATCAGACCGGCTTGGGTACGCTGACGGTCGTTCCGGCCTATCGCTACTCCAAGCTCAATGACCTTGGCGGCACGCTGGCCTCGGTCCTCGACAAGGAAACTGCGGAGCAGACGAGCGTCGAAGTGCGGCTGGGCAAGACGGGAGTGGGCATCTTCGACTACAATGTCGGAATTTATTACTTCGACGAATCCATCAAGGACCACCTGGCGGTGAACCAGGAGGCACTTGCCGTGCAGCAGAATTACACGACCGGGACGGAATCCTACGCGGGGTTTGGACGGCTCACCGTGCATATCGGACAGCGATTGCGGCTGGTCGGAGGTGCGCGCTATACGCACGACGACAAACGATTCAACGGGCAGTCGAACAGGGTCACGATCGTCTGCACGGCTGGCAACTGCCCAACGGCACCGCTCTTTCCCTTCTTCAACACGTTCGCGGACATCCCGTTCGCGCTGCCAGCCTTCGGCGTCGCTTCCGGTGTCGGGCCCGTGGCAGGGACGCGGATCACTAGGGGCGACGTGGTGGTCAACGCCAGCCAGAGCATCGGCAAGGGCACCTACCGGGGAGCCGTGGAGTTCGACCTGGCGCCACGCTCGCTGCTGTATGCGAGCGTGGAGACCGGTTATCGCTCGGGCGGCTTCAGCCTTGCGAGTGGATATGAGACCTATCAGCCCGAGTACATCACCGCGTACACCGCCGGGTCGAAGAACCGCTTCTTCGACAATCGGCTCCAGCTGAATTTTGAGGGCTTCTACTGGAAGTACCGCAATCAGCAGATTTCCCATGTCGGGATCGACAACACAGGCCAACAAGGCAACTTCACGCAGAACATCGGTACGTCATCGATCAAGGGCGGCGAAGCGGAGGTGCGGCTGCTGGTCACGCCGACGACGGAACTCAGCGCCGATCTTCAGTACCTCAGCACGAAGTATGATAGTTTCACCTATTTGGCGCCAGTTGGCACGGCTCCGCCTTACACCACGTGCGCGGTCTCGCCGACGACCGGCGGCGTCTTCTACAACGTCGACTGCTCAGGGAAGCCCGCTTACAACTCGCCGAAATGGACGCTAAACCTGGCCGCTCAGAAGACCGTGCCCATCGGCGACTACAAGGTCGTCTTCGGTGCCGATACGCAGCTTCGGTCCAGTCAGTACATCGGGTTCGAGTACCGCCCTGCGCAGCTGGCGCCTTATAACTCGCGCACGAACGCGACGATTAGCTTCGGCGATGCGCGTGACCGTTGGACGATTTCCGGCTTTGTCCGAAACATCGAGGGCGATCGGACGCCGACCTTTGCCTCCAACGTCTCGATCGGCAGCCTGGACGCTGTCATTACCTCGCCGCCGCGCACGTACGGCGTCAGGCTCGGCGCCAAGTTCTAGATTGGGCCGATGCGCTCGAGGACAAATTTGGCGCACTGCGGACCAGGGGAGCGGCGGGAATGCCGCTTATGTGGACGGGACGGTGACACGTGGATGATGCGGTGATCGTCTCCACCTCGCATGGCCGTCTTCGTGGTCGTGCGGCGGATGGCGTCGCGACATTCAGGGGCATCCCGTATGGGAATGACGTCGGCGGCAGCCGCCGCTGGCGGCGAGCGGCGCGGGTATCGCCGTGGCAGGGTGTGCGAGACGCGCTTGATTACGGCCCGCGTGCCATCCAGCCCGAATCACGCGAGATGAACGTGACCAGCCAAGAGATCGAGGATCTCATGGTGTTGGGCGGACCAGCGGACGAGAGTTGGCGCGTGCAGGAAGAGGAATGCCTCACGGTCAACGTCTGGGCTCCCGAGCCTCTCGACGCCTCCTGGCGTCCAGTCTTGTTCTGGTGCCATGGCGGCAAGTATTTCGGTGAAACGCCGCCGGTGTGGTGGTTCGACGGTGAGAGCCTCGCCCGCCGTGAAGACGTGGTCGTCGTGACCGTTCGGCACCGCGTCGGAGTGCTTGGCTTCCTCCACCTCGCCGACCTACCCGGAGGCGAGACCTACGGAAGCTCGGGCAATGTGGGAATGCTCGACATCGTCGATGCGCTTGCGTGGGTGAGGGACAATATCGCTGCATTCGGCGGTGATCCGGGCAACGTCACGATCTTCGGGGAGTCGGGAGGAGGGCTTAAGGTGTCCGTCCTTCTCGCGATGTCGGCGGCGAAAGGACTCTTCCACAAGGCAATCATCCAGAGCGGCGCCCAACTCGACGCCCAGAACCGAGCGCAGGGGACAGCCGCTGCGCTCGCGTTGATGGGCGAGCTTGGTCTCGATCCGGACGACGTGGAGGGGCTGCTGGCTACCTCGGCGGAGCGGCTCGTGAAGGCACAGATCAATCTCGCTCCAAGCCTCGTGACGAGGCCGACTCTTCCGCGACACGAGTTTGAGCCGGTATTTGATGGCTCACTTCTGCCTGATGGTTGCCTCGATCCCGAAGAACGCTCTAGGAAGGCCGACGTGTCGTTGCTGATCGGCACATGCGCAACGGAGGCCACGTTCTTCCTTTCCGCCATGCCTGATTTCGCTAGCCTCAAGCGCGAGCAGGTGGTGGCATGCTTGCCGGGATGCTGGGCGACAAAGCAGAGATCGCTGACGTCTATCGACGTAACCGACCCGACTGCACGCCGGCACAGCTTCTCACGGCGGTGTTCGGAGACTTCGTCTTCAGGCGGAAAGCCATCCACATGGCCGAAAGACGCGCGCGGAGCGCTTCGGCTCCGACCTACATGTACGTGCTCGCGTTCGAGACGGACGTGTTCGAAGGACGATACGGGACCCCCCACATTCTGGATCTGCCGCTGGCGTTCGCTCATCCCGAGCATCCGATACTCGGCGCGAACCTCTCGCGATTCACGGTCTCACGGCAGATGACCGCGTCGTGGGCGGCATTCGCCAGGTCGGGCGATCCGAGCAATGCCCTGCTGCCCACCTGGCCTCCCTATGACGAGGCGACGCGGTCGGCGATGTATTTCGATGTTCCCGCCCGCGTCGAAGGGGATCCTCGGCCCGACGAACGGACGGCTTGGTAATCCCGCCGCTGCACAAAACCGGGGCATCTGCCTGCCGCACTTCACCTTTTGTCAGGGTGAAATTGGTTTCGCGCGATCGACGTAACCCAATCGTGCAACATGGTGGTTGATGACGAGGACGCCAATTCCGATCACTGCGATAAGGCCCGCGATGAGGGCGAAAAATGCACTTGGCGGGGCTGATGCCAAGATAGCCCCGCCCAGGAAGCCGCTAAGGATGGACCCCACGCGCCCGATCGCGGACATAACGCCCACCCCGCGGGATCGAACCTCCGTCTCGTATGCGCTGGCCGCGACGACATAGGCTGCGGGAAGAAGCGCGCCGATCGACAGGCCGATCACGGCCAATCCTCCGAACAGGGCGATCAGCAGCGACGAGCCCATTGGCACCATAGCGATCGCCAAGCTGACGAACGCGGCGCCTGCAAAGCCGATCGCAACGAGGCTCAGCATCGCTGCGCGGGTTCCCAGGCGGCTGATCACCCAACCCACCGACAACCCACCCAAGATGGCGAACGAACTGTAGGTGATAGGTCCTCGCAAGGCGGTGACCAGAGGAAGTTTGAAGCCGGTCAGCACCACGGTGAGCCACGCTCCCATCGTGTAGGTGCCGAGGTTGGCGGCGAGCGATGCCACCCACAGGCCGATGCTGGTCCGCCGCTGCTTCGGCTTCAGCAGCCCGTTTGATCGCTGTTCGAGACGCGCCAGTTCGAATGGACCGTGCGACAACGTGATCGCGCTACCCCATGCTCGGCCAAGCAGCCCGCGCAGCTCGGCCTGGCGTCCACGCAATACGAGGTAGCTCGGCGATTCGGGCAGCGCCGTGAGGAGTAGGAGCGAAAACAGCACGCATGCCGATCCGACCGCCACGAAGAACCAGCGCCAGCCAAAATTCGGCAGGAACCATCCCGCGACAATCGCGCCTAGGATGATCCCGCCCGGTATGCCGATCGTCATGACGCTCACCGCCTTCGGCGCGGCACGACGGGGCATCCACTCGCCCATCATCGCAATGGCGGTCGGGAACGCCGCGCCAAAGCCCAGCCCGCTGACGAACCGGACGAGCATGAAGGTGTTCGGTCCATTCGCTCCGGCGCACACGATCGTGAGGAGGCCGAAGAACGCGACGCTCGCCGTCAGCGTCGGCTTTCGGCCGTACCGGTCGGCGGCCCAGCTGCCGCCGATCGTTCCGATCGCCATTCCGATTGCGGCCGCCGCCAGCAGCGGCGAGAACTGCAGCTTGCCGAGGTGCCACATCGTCATCAGGATAGGCGCGGAATAGGCGGCGCTTTGGAAATCCATGCCTTCGAGCAGGAACACGCACGTCAGCATGGTCGCGACGCGCCACTGCAGAGGGCTGATCGGCGCGGAGTCCATCGTCTGCCGCAGGCTGGTCGCCATCGCTCTCTCCCTTCGTTCCGCTTTGTTCGCAGGTGCGACGTGACGATTTGCGGCACATGCCACTAGCGCCGCGAAAGCAAGGCTTGGCGATGCTTTTCTCGCCAAGGCGATGCTAGAGCACTAACACGTTGGATCCGTCGGTTTCAGCCGTTCCGATTACGAGAGGGCCCTATGAAGTTCACCCAGCTGCGCGATCTCATCAGCATCGCCGAGCGAGGCGGTTTGAGACGGGCCGCGAGACACCTTGGGCTCGCGCAGCCAGCGCTCTCGAAAAGCATACGGGAACTCGAACACGAGCTCGGCGCACCGTTGTTTGAGCGGACTACCACCGGGATGACGTTGACCCCTATCGGCCAAGCCTTCCTCAAGCGAAGCACAGCCATCCAGCTGGAGGTTCAGCGCGCCTTCGACGAGGTGCAGCAACTGCGCGGTTCCGCCACCGGGACGGTTTCGGTGGGCATGTCGACGTCTTCGCAGATCGCCATGCTGCCACGCGTGCTCAGACCATTTGAAAGTCGCTATCCCGACGTGCTGCTCAGGATCAGCGAGGGCCTGTTTCCCGTCATGGAGAACGAGGTTCGGCAGGGGGCGATCGACTTCTACGTCGGGCCTCCGGGAGAGAGCGAGATGCCGAAGGAGTTCTCCGTGGAAAACTTATTCGACAATCGCAGGGTCGTGGCCGCGAGACCCGGCCATTCCCTCGCCAAGGCGCGCTCGATCAAGGACCTTGTCAACGCGCGGTGGGTGGTCACGTCCGTCACCGCGATCAACGCCGCGGAGCTGAACCCGTTTTTCGATCGCTATGGATTACCTCAACCGAAGATCGTCGTCGAGGCGCACGGTGCGATGGCCGCAATCATGGCGGCCGCCTCGTCCGACCTACTGGCGATGCTCCCCCAGCAGTGTCTCGACTTTGCCGAGAGGGCATCGCTGTTGAAGCTGGTGCCGCTCGATGAGGTGTTTGAGGCACCGCCCGTCTGCATCGTCAGCCGAACCGCGTTGCCGCTGACGCCCGCAGCTCAGCATCTGGCCGACCTCTTCCGCAGGGCTGCGCTGAACCGGAACGAGCCTCTTCATTTTTGAAGATACGCTCCGGAGCTCTCTCAAACTGCGTTGCGTCCAAACGTCGCGGGCCTGGACGGCGATAGTGAAAGGGCGTCGACCCCTGCCGCCTGATGCGCAAGCAGGGGCCTTGGCCTCACGCGGCGTTCGCTAGTTCTACCATTTGCAGCTTCTCCTCTGTCGTTCGGCGCCAGTTCTTCAGCGGCTCTTCTGCACGCAGGGCACGAAGCTCGCGAAGCCAAAGTCGACGCAAAAGGCCAATCGCACGGTCCGAGCGTCCCAAGTTCTCCGCCTTGCGATCCGCCACCACGCCTTGCCCTGCCATGCAGACCGTGTCCTGGATGACGGGGAGTAGGGGGTGCAACTCGTCGACGTCGTCCAGCGTCATCTCGCACGACATGATCTTGGCGGCGAGTTCATTGGGATCGATCATCGTCTTGAGTTTCTCGTGCATCGACTTGTCTGGGTTCGCGACCCGGTCGATGAACAGGCTGAGTGTTGACGTGTCGTCGATCGGCACGCGCCAAGCCGCGTGAACGGTAAGCTGGCTGCGATCCTGCTGGGTGACCACTTCTCGCAGCATTACGTTGGGCATGAAAGCGTGGGTGAATAGCTTGCTGCCGTCGGGCCGTGTAGCCACGTTTACAAGACCGTAGTCGGTTTCGGTTGCTGCGATGAGCGGGATATCGGAGATGCCGAAGCTACCTGCGAATTCGCCGTGCGTGAAATGGACGTGCACCTCGTCGATGTCGTTCTCCACCCGCTGAAAGTAGTTGTAGGGCAGGACCGTCGCCACCGAGAGCAGCTCGCCAGCCGACTCGTCCTCAAGCTCCGGGAACCGCAGGAACTCAGGTGGTTCGCCTGCGCCGAAGTAGCCGAAGATGACGCCGAGATATTCGCGAGCGGGATATGTCTTGAGGCAGATGCTCCGGGCATAGGTAGCGGTCTCAGCGGGGAAGTCCTCGCCCTGGCCATCGCCGGAGAACTTCCAGCCATGATAACGGCAGCGGATCGAACTGCCTTCCACCCAGCCGTAGGCTAAGCTCGTTCCGCGGTGCGGGCAGCGATCCTGAACCAGCTTGAACTCGCCATCCTCTGCTCGGTAGAGTGTATGGTAACCGCCGAGGATCTTGATCCGCTTTGCTGACCCTGGCTTGAGGTCGCGCGCGAGCGCGACGGGCTGCCAGAATCTAGCCAAGTATTGACCCGCGATCGCGCCGTTCTCGATCAGCGAGAACTCGTCGCTCGGGTGCTGTTCGAACGCCCCAGCGATCTGCTGGATTACGTGGACGGGATCCTTCATAGTGTGCTCCTTGCGCGTGCTCGGGCGCTGCTTGATCCGAAAGGTGTGTGGATCAGATTTGACATGGTCAGGCTCGATTGGGCGGCGTCCTGGAAATTTCGAAGCTGTTCCTCGGTAACAGCTTTGATCGGACGCACGCGGACGTTGGCACCCTCCTTGCTCAGGCCGCGTCCCTGACCTTCGTCAGCTCGGGCCAGCCTTTGACGCTGTGGTAGGCTATCGATGAAGAGCTGACACGATACCAGAATTTCCGAAGTGATAGGGTCGCGCTAACGCTTCGTGACGGCGCGATGCGGAACTGCTCGTGCGGACGAGTTTCAGTGCAGGTGTATCGCAGTGGCGATCCCGCTGAGATAACACTTTCTGAGATTCGACATCCTGCGGGCGTCACGGTTGTCCACTAGTCCATGTGCCGCGGGGTCGGCGACGCAACGAGATGCGAGGCGCCGGGCTTATCCGGGAGGGATCCAAAATGGACATGGAGGCCGACTCCGGTCGACCGCGGACTGAGGTCGTAGTCGTGGGTGCAGGCCCGAGTGGCCTGGCTTTATCGATCGAGCTTGGCCAGCGAGGCATTCGCTGTCTGGTCGTCGAACAAAACGAGCGCGTGGGGTATGCACCACGCGCGAAAACGACCAACGTCCGCACGCGCACTCATTTCAGGCGCTGGGGCATCGCGGAACGTCTGGCAGAGGTGTCGCCCTTCGGCGTCGACTATCCCTCCAATGTGCATTTCGTCACCAGTCTTCGCGGGGCGTCCCTCGCGGTCATCGAGAACGCATCGAATTGCGCGCCCGTCAAGTCCCAAGACTATCCCGAACACGGGCAGTGGGTTCCTCAGTACAAGCTTGAACAGGTTCTAAGGGAGAAGGCGGGCACTTTGCCTTCAGTGGCGTTCCGGTTCGGCACGGAGTTCGTCGCCGCCGACCAGGACGAAGAGAAGGTAATGATCACCCTGCGTGATCGGGCGTCAGGCATCAAGAGCGAAGTAGTGGCGAACACTCTCGTCGGAGCGGACGGTGCGCGAAGCGCTGTTCGGAGCTACGTTGGAGCGACGATGTCCGGAACCTATGGTCTCTCGCGCAACTACAACATCGTATTCCGCGCGCCTGGTCTGGCCGACGCTCACGCGCACGGTCCGGGCAGCATGTACTGGCAGGTCAATCCCGTCGCCCCCGGCTTGATCGGGCCGATGGACGAGGGCGACATATGGTTCTTTATGCCGACGAGGCTTCCAGAAGACTTCAAGATCACGCAGGACTCCGCTGCTGCGCTCATCAGGCAGTCGACGGGCATCGATCTGCCCTACGAGATCATGAGTAGCGACGAATGGGTCGCCAGCAGTCTTCTGGCCGATAGGTACAGGGATCGGAGGGCGTTCCTAATCGGCGACGCCTGCCACCTGCATCCGCCCTTCGGCGGCTATGGGATGAACATGGGCATCGCGGATGGCGTCGATCTCGGCTGGAAGATCGCAGCGGTCAGCCGAGGTTGGGGCGGCGCAGGCTTGCTTGACAGCTATGAGCGGGAGCGGCGGCCTATACACGAGTCCATCATCGCCGAGGCGTCGGCCAACCATTCGGTGCTCTCCAACGATCTATGGCATCCCAATCTCGAGCGGGACGACGCAGTCGGCGAGGCGGCCCGCGAGGCGGCGGGCCTCCGGATCGTTGCGGCCAAGGAACGCGAGTTTCACACCCTCGGCATCGTGCTGGGGGATTGCTACACTTCCTCGCCGATCATCGAGGACGATGGCTCGCCGGTTCCGACGAGAGATGCGTTGGTACACCGGCCGACCAGCCGGCCAGGCTGCTTGGCACCGCACTTCTGGTGTGGTGGCGACTTGTCCCTCTATGATTGCTTCGGGATGGGTTTTGCGCTGGTCTGCCGGCCGGAAGCACGTTCCGAGGAGATCGAGCAGGCCACTTCGGATGCTCGGAGCCTCGATATGCCTTTCGTCGTCGTCCGGCTCCAGGATAGCGATCCCCTGCACCTCTACCCGTCGACCCTAACCCTCGTTCGACCCGACCAGCATGTCGCCTGGCGGGGGGCACGTTGGAGTACGGACGCACTTCAGAATGCAGCCGGCTTGGGCTCCCAGGGCTCCGCCTCAGACCCCGCATCCTCCTCGGAGACGAACTCGGCACAGATGCGACGGGATGAGCCCTCGCTACGGAGCCAGGTTGCGTCCCACTTCACGACATCGGCGCCGTCATGACCATGGCCGATGAACTCGGGCGGGTGGATGTCGTTTCCGCAAATGCCGCCGGGGTCGGCTCTCCAGCGGTACCGGCAGGCTGCAGTTGACGGCCCTGACAACGACGGAAGACCCTCTCGCGGTCAAGTAGATCTGCTGAAAACCGCCGTCACTTCGACTAGAAAGGCTTGAATGACATGCCAGAGCTAATTCTCACGACGCGGGAGGGAGAGGAGAAGCGCCTTCAGGGCGCCGACGGGCTGACTGTCATGGAGGTCATCAGGGACGGAGGCGTCGATGAACTTCTCGCCCTGTGCGGCGGGTGCTGCAGCTGCGCAACCTGCCACGTGTACGTCTCCGGAGACGTCGCGAACGACCTACCGCCGCCAAGCGATGACGAAGACGACCTGCTTGAGAGTTCGAGTCACCGTCGTCCATCGTCCAGGCTATCATGCCAGCTTCCCTTCTCCACCTCAGTCGACGGGCTGCGCGTTGTCATCGCGCCGGAGGACTGAAGGCGATGTCCGACGCCGCCAGGGAGAATGCCTCGGCACGCGACGTGCTGATCGTGGGTGCCGGTCACGCCGGTGCCCAAGCGGCAATCGCTCTTCGCATGGCAAAGTTCGATGGATCGATCGCGCTGCTCGGAGACGAACCGGAACTTCCTTATGAGCGCCCCCCGCTGTCGAAGGAGTACTTGTCCGGCGAGAAGCCCTTTGAGCGGCTGCTGATCCGGCCTGCCAGTTTCTGGCGAGACCGAGACATCGAGGTCCTGACTGGTCGAAGGGTCACGAGCGTGGATCCTGAGGCGCACGAGGTGTTGTGCGCGGACGGGTTTGCGGTCGCCTACCGTCGGCTCGTCTGGGCTGCCGGCGGCACGCCGCGGCGCCTGGTCTGCTCCGGTCATGACCTCATTGGTGTCCACACCGTACGCACCCGTTCGGATGTGGACCGGATGCGGGTGGAACTGGAAGAGGCCACCCGGATCGTGGTGATCGGTGGCGGCTACATCGGCCTTGAGGCGGCAGCAGTGCTCGTCAAGGCGGGCAAGAACGTCACGCTGGTAGAGGCCCTCGACCGCGTGCTGGCTAGAGTGGCCGGGGAACCCCTCTCGCGGTTCTTCGAGGCCGAACACCGGGCGAACGGGGTCGATGTGCGGCTAGGCGCGTGCGTCGAATGCATTGAGGAGCATAACGGGCGTGTGTCAGGCGTTCGCCTTGCTGGCGGCGAAGTGCTGGACTGCGAGATGATCGTTGTCGGCGTCGGCATCATGCCGTCGGTTGAACCGCTGCTCGCGGTGGGAGCTGCTGGCACGAATGGAGTTGCGGTCGACCAGCAATGTCACACCAGCCTCCCGGACATTTTTGCGATCGGCGACTGCGCACTTCACTCGAATGCTTATGCCGACGGCGCTTGGATCCGACTTGAATCGGTACAGAACGCCAACGATCAGGCGGCTGTCGTGGCCAAGACTCTCTGTGGAATCGAGGATCGGTATCAGGAGGTGCCTTGGTTCTGGTCTTCACAGTACGACCTGAGGCTCCAAACGGTGGGATTAGCAGGCGGACACGACCGTGCCGTCGTGCGCGGCGATCCGGCTAAACGAAGTTTTTCGATTATCTATCTGAGACGTGGTCGGGTTGTCGCGCTCGACTGCGTGAACGCGATGCGGGATTACGTTCAGGGCAAGCGGCTCGTGAAAGACGCCGCAGCGATTTCGCCTGATCTTCTCGCAGACGCATCCATTCCGTTGAAGAGTCTTTGACATGAACAAACTCCATCAGGACGCCGCTGCCGCGCTTAACGGGCTGCTCCACGACGGCATGACGATCTGCGCCGGCGGCTTCGGCCTGTGCGGCATTCCCGAGCGGCTGATCAACGCGATCCAGGCATCCGGCGTCACCGCACTGACGGTCGCCAGCAACAATGCCGGCATCGACAATGAGGGGCTCGGCAAGCTGCTGCGGTCCCGCCAGATCGCCAAGATGATCTCCAGCTATGTCGGCGAGAACAAGGAGTTTGAGCGGCAGTATTTGGCCGGCGAGCTGGAAGTGGAGTTCTGTCCGCAGGGAACGCTCGCCGAGCGCTGCCGTGCCGGTGGTGCCGGCATTCCGGGCTTCTATACGAAGACGGGCGTCGGTACCCAGGTCGCCGAGGGCAAGGAAGTGAAGGAGTTCGACGGCGAGGAATACATCTTGGAACGCGGCATCCGCGCCGATCTCGCGATCATCAAGGGTTGGAAGGCGGACGAGAGCGGCAACCTGGTGTTCCGCAAGACGGCGCGCAACTTCAACCAGCCGATGGCGACGGCGGGGCGCATCTGCGTCGCGGAGGTAGAGGAGGTGGTGCCGACCGGCAGCCTCGAACCCGATCACATCCACCTGCCCGGCATCTATGTGAACCGGATGATCGTCAGCGCGCCCTACGACAAGAAGATTGAGTTCCGGATGACGCGGGCGCGCGAAACAGCTGGCGCGGCGGCGGGGAGTGAAGTCTGATGCCCTGGACACGCGACGAGATGGCGACGCGTGCGGCCAAGGAACTGCGCGACGGCTACTACGTCAACCTTGGTATCGGCATCCCCACGTTGGTCGCCAACAACATCCCCGCCGGCATGACCGTTACCCTCCAGTCCGAGAACGGCATGCTCGGCATCGGCCCGTTCCCCTATGACGACGAGATCGACCCCGACCTCATCAACGCCGGCAAGCAGACGATCAGCGAACTGCCGCAGACCGCCTATTTCTCCAGCGCCGACAGCTTCGCGATGATCCGCGGCGGCCATATCGACCTGACCGTGCTGGGCGCGATGGAGGTGAGCGAGGGGGGCGACATCGCCAACTGGATGATCCCCGGCAAGATGATAAAGGGTATGGGCGGGGCGATGGACCTCGTCGCCGGGGTCAAGAAGATCATCGTCGTCATGGACCACACCGCCAAGGACGGCAGCCCCAAGTTCATCCCCGCCTGCACCCTGCCGCTGACGGGCAAGAACGTGGTCGACATGATCGTCACTGATCTCGCGGTGTTTCGCCGACCAAGCCATCACTCGCGTTTCGAGTTGGTTGAGATGGCTCCGGGGCGTGACGACCGAGCAGATTGCGGCGAATACCACCGCTCATTACTGCACATGCCTGACAGTGACGACTTGAGTGGCTTCGGTAGCATTGCCGGGCAGCATACGCCCGGCGTTGCGGCGGAAGAGTGCTACGTCTATCGCTTCGGCGGCGTATATGGCGGCTTGTTGTCGCGAGGCCTTGACTAACCTCCTAGGGTCAGGACCCATTGATGTGAGGTGCGCGATCTGATTCAGGCTCCGCGAGGAGACTGCGGATGAGCGACCTGTTTTGGTTGACTGATGAGCAGGTGGAGCGCTTGCGGCCGTTCTTTACCAAGAGCCACGGCAAGCCACGGGTTGATGACCGACGGGTGTTAAGCGGCATCGTGTTCGTCAACCGCAATGGGCTGCGCCGGCGTGATGCGCCCAGCGCCTATGGTCCCCACAAGACGCTGTACAATCGGTGGAAGCGGTGGGGCGAGCGCGGCGTGTTCGTCCGGATGATGGAGGGATTGGCAGCCGCAGGTGCCGAGCCGAAGACGGTGATGATCGATGCGACCTATCTGAAAGCGCACCGCACGGCGTCCAGCCTGCGGGTAAAAAGGGGGGCCTTGGTCGCCTGATCGGCCGCACCAAAGGCGGCCTGAACACCAAGCTCCATGCCGTCGCCGATGCGAACGGCCGCCCCTTGAGCTTCTTCATGACCGCCGGCCAGGTCAGCGACTACACCGGCGCGGCAGCGCTGCTGGACGATTTGCCCAAGGCACAGTGGCTGCTTGGAGACCGCGGCTACGACGCCGATTGGTTCAGGGACGCTCTGCAGGCCAAGGGCATCCAGCCCTGCATCCCGGGCCGCAGATCGCGCAACCAGCCCGTCAGATACGACAAGCGCCGCTACCGGCACCGTAGCCGCATCGAGATCATGTTCGGTCGGCTGAAAGACTGGCGGCGCGTCGCCACCCGTTACGATCGCTGCCCAACCGTCTTCTTCTCCGCCGTCGCCCTCGCCGCCACCGTCATCTTCTGGCTGTGATCAACGAGTCCTGACCCTAAGTGACTCCGACACGCCTGCGAGCCCAACTTGGTCGCGGGGTAGATCGAATAACCACAATCGGCGACTCTTCCCGCCAGCGACGACGTGAACAGGCTGTGCCGCGTCTTCTGTTCGCGGAACATGGGCAAGAAGGCGCGGGTGAGTTGCCGGCGTGCCGCGCCGCACGCTGTTCCGCTATTTCGCGACCAAGGAGCAGGTCGCACTCGCCAATCAGGGCTGAAGATCACACCGGGGCGCGATAGCTGCGCCCGGGTACCTCGAAAAGCGAGAGTTTGTTGCAGGATTGGGCCAAGCGGCTGAATGTGGGCGTAGTGGAATTGGTAGACGCGCCGGATGCAAAATCCGCTTCCGCACCCTATCGCAACCGCTATCTCCTACGCGGCCTGCAGATCGACAGGAGCTGGCTTCGCGACGATATTCCGAGCTTGTCGTAAGCCCGGCGGCGGTAGGTGACGATGCTGCTGGGTTTCACGCCGATGTCATTGGCGATCGCGTCGGCCTTCCTGCCGGCGAGCATGCTGAGGCATACCTGCCGCTCCCGCTCGGAGAGGATCGCCAGCGGCGCGGGCGTGTCGGAGGCGGTGGGTTTGGCGAAGTGCGTTGCCAGCAGTCTACCGACCAGCAGGAACACGCTCTCCTCAATCGCGTCAAAAGCACCGAAGGCGCCGGCCTCTGCGGGTTCGTCGCAGTAGAAGCTGAGTACCATCCTGAGCGAGTCCTGCGCGACCAGGACGGCGACCTTCGAGCCGAACCTGGGCTGGCCGAAGAACTTGGCAAGGTATGCCGGGCTGAGCTCGCTCGCGATGCTCTCGAGTCGCTCGACCCCGCAGTCGCCGTCGCCCATTGCCAGCACGCGGCCAACTAGCGGGTCCTCCCTGAACCAGCCGTTGGCGTAGTCGGCTACAAGCGTCCTGCCGCCGCCGGGTCCGAAGTTGCGGCTGAGCAGGCAGAGCGCTTCGCCCGGCGCGTAGGCAAACGCGATGACCTGGGCGGCGCCGGTCGCCCCGATCAGCTCTTGGAATAACTCTACGAACCCGTCGGTCCCGATGACGGGGACGCAACGCGACGCGACGTCGATCAGCCGGCGCGGCAGCGCGGCCCTGACGCCGTCGTCGTCAACCATCTTCGCCAGCGGTCCCTCCCTGCTCATCGTCGCTTCCGGCCGCGTGCGGAAACGCGGCACGCACCCGGCTGCGTCAAGGGCGGAAGCTACCTACTTTCGAGAAGGGGCGGGCATCCGCCGGGCCAGCGGGCAATCCGTTGTCCTCCCCGGAAGGGGACAGAGCGTCGGCGGAACGGTGGTCTAGGGAAGGTGATCTCTGTGGCTGGCTTTGACGCAGGCCGGGTCGGGACAGGAGGGCTGGTCTTTGTCGACATTTCGTAACCAGGTTGAGGCCGACAGCGACGAGGACCGGGGTGCGGTGACTTATCCGCTGCCCGGGGGCGTTCTGGTCGAGCGCGACATCTGGGTCCAAATGCGCGACGGGGTCCGCCTGAACGCTACCGTGTTCAGGCCGGAGGTCGAGGGCCGCTACCCCGTCATCATGTGCGTGACGGTCTACGGCAAGGACCGGTGTCCGAACGACTACTCGACGCTGCCGAAGATCAGGAACTCGGGCAACGCGGTCGGCACCCTGCGCATAAGCGACGTGACGCCCTGGGAGGCGCCGGACCCGGGCTTCTGGGTTCCGAACGGCTACGTCGTCTTGGTCGCCGACGCGCGCGGCTACTATCGGTCGGAGGGCGAAGCCGGGATCTACTCGGAGAAGGACCCGGAGGACTATGAGGACCTGATCGGGTGGGCGGGCGTGCAGCCGTGGAGCACGGGCGCGGTCGGCCTCAGCGGCGTCTCCTACCTAGCGATCAGCCAGTGGATGTGCGCTTCGACGACGAAGCCCGCACATCTGAAAGCTATCGTGCTTTGGGAAGGCGCCTCCGACCTGCTCCGCGACATTGTCGAGCACGGCGGCATCCCCGAGACGCGGTTCCTGCCGGGCTACTACTCCGGGTCGCTAGCGCGCGGCGCCGGCGAGGCGGTGGCCGAGCGCGGGCAAAAGCTGATCGAGGCGTCGGCGCGCCATCCTTTTCCGCTCGAGACGATCGAGGTGCCGGCGCTGGTCTGCGGCTCCTGGTCGCTGCAGGGGCTGCACAGCCGCGGTGCGTTCGAAGGTTTTATGCGCATTTCCTCGAAGCGGAAGTGGCTGTACACGCATGGCGGCTGCGAGTGGGACCGCTACTACAGCGCCGACGCGGTCGAGTGGCAGAAGGCCTCGACCACTTCCTCAAGCGCGAGGACAACGGCTTCGACCGGCGCCCGCCCATCCGGCTCGAGGTCCGCCGGACCAAGACGGAGCACGAAGTCCGCGCCGAGCGGACATGGCCGATCGACCGCGTGTCCTGGGAGCGGCGCTACGTCGACTTCGGACGGAACCGCCTCACCTTCGCGCCCCCGGACGCCAATCAGCATCGCGACTACGATTCCGAGACCAACGAGACGCTGCAGGTAAACATGCCGTTCGAGCGCCCGACCGAGATCACCGGGCCGATGGTTCTCACGCTATGGGTGTCCGCGCTCGACGCCGACGACCTCGACCTCTTTGTCGCAGTGCGCAAGTACGATCGCGAGGGACGCCAGATTCAGTTCATGGCGAGGGACGGCTTCCGCCAAGGCATGGTCAGCCTGGGCTGGCTGCGCGCCTCGCAGCGGCATGTCGACCCGGAGTCAGCGCCGTGGCGGCCCTACCTGACGCGCGACCGAACCGAGAAGCTGGCTCCGGGCGAGGTGGTGGAGGTGCGAATCGAGATTCTACCTTCGAGCACCAGCTTCGATGCCGGCGAGTCGATGCGCCTGCTCGTGAGCGGTCGCGACATCCTGCAGTTCGCGCGCTTCGGCCACGACGAAACGGTAAATGAGGGGCGCCACCGGATCTACGCCGGCGGCGACCGCCCGTCGTCCCTGCTGGTGCCGTTCTGCTGAGCCGGCGAGGCGCGAGTTTCTGCACAGTGGAGGATTGTCGATAATGGACGAGGGCATCATGCGCATCGAGGTCGAGGGCGCGTCGCTCGGCTACTCCGTCCAAGGCGGCGCGTCGGAGGGCCGGCCGATCGTGTTCGTGCACGGGCTGGCAATGCGCTCCATGGCGGGCCCCTACGAGGAACTGCTGGGGCTGCTGTCGCGCCAGCACGTCGTTCACGCGCTCGATCTCCGCGGGCACGGCGCCTCTTCCGACTCCGTAGAGGGATGGACCTTCGACCAACTCGCCGACGACGTCGTCGCGTTCTGCCGCGCGCTGAAGCTGGACGCGCCCGTCTTCGTCGGCCACTCCTTCGGCGCCGTCATCGGACTGCTCGCCGAGATCCGACATCCCGGCGCGTTCCGGGCGCTTTGCCTGCTGTCGCCCGGACCCGCGGACCACCGGAAAGACCCGGTCGACACGCTCGACTTCCTGATCGAGCACGGCCACAACCGCGACGCCCTGCGCGAGACTTTTCGCCCGATGTTCGTGCGGCCGCCAGGCGCAATGCTTGACGTTACAGTCGACGCGGTGGCGCTCGTCGACACCGAAGTGCATCGCGAGCAGAAGAGGCAGAACCCGCACTTCTCTATCGACGATCGGCTGAAGGATGTCGCCCCGCCGACGCTCGTCGTCTGCGGCGAGGAGGACAAGGTGGTGCCTCAAAACAGGCAACACGACATGGCCAGGAAGCTTCCGCGCTCCAAGGAGGTGGTCTTCTCCGGCGAGGGCCACATGATGGCGAACGAGAGCGCCGGGACGGCGGCCGGCGAGGTGCTGTCGTTCCTCGACGACGATCATTGAGAGGCCGCCGACATTGGTCCACCGACAAGGTTCTGTGGATGCGGGACCGACTGCGGGACCGGCCCTGGACGGGAACTTGAAGGAGTGAGGCAATGACACGCGTTCTGCTGATTGGCATCGAGCCCAGAGCAGTCGATACCTTTGATCCTGATCTTCCCCCTGGCACAACTCGTGAGAAGATCGCGGCCGGCATCGAGGCGACCATGTCCGACATGCGGTCGCGGGATTGGGAGCCGGGCTTCTGCCCAATCCTGGCCGACGGCGCGGAGGCCGCGATCATCGAGGCATTAGCGGAGCCCTGGGACTGCGTCGTGATCGGCGGCGGCGTCCGGGTCCCGGCCGCGAACCTCCGACTCTTCGAGAGAGTGGTCAACGCGATCTGCAAGGCCGCACCGGGCACTCCGATCGCGTTCAATACCGAGCCGAACGATACCGCGGACGCCGCGGCGAGGTGGCTGGGCCGCGCGTGATCGGACGGTCGGTCCCGCCCGCCAAGCCGAAGCGGGTAAGCGCGACCGGCGTGGCGGCGCGCGTCTCCGGCGCGGGGCTGCGGATGCGGGTCCTGATCGCCGTTCCCGTTTGGGTCATCGTCGGATCGGCTGATAAGGGAGAGCCTGAGGACTCGCTCCGCGACGCCTTCGGCAAGGTCACACCCGGCACGGAGTTCGTTGTGATGCCCGGCCCGGGCCACCTCTCGCCGCTCGCGGCTGCTGATCAATTGGCCGACGCGATCCGCTCGGCACAAACCGGCTAACGCCACGGTGAGGCGCGGCGGTAAGCCCGGATCGCCTTGTTCAGTCGTCGTGTCAGCCGACCGAAACGATGCAGTCGCGCAGCCATCGTTGCGCCGGATGGGCGTCGTTTCTGCGATGCCAGCACATGACATAAGGGCAGGGCGCGAGTGGAAGCGGTGGTTCCAATGTGACCAGCCGGTCCGCGTAGCCGGAGATGTCCACCACGCCGAGCATTAGTGTGGCGATCAAGTCCGAGCCGGCGACAAGCGCGGGAGCCGCGTACATCTGAGTGAGCGTGATCGCGAGCGAGCGTTTCAGCCCGCGCTCGGCGAGCACCGTATCGGTGTGGCCGAAGCGATCACCCTCCGGAGACACGAGCAGATGCTCGAGCGCGAGGAAGCGATTCAGTGTCAGCGGGCCGTCTGCCGCCGGGTGTCCGATACGGACGACGCACACGTAGGGCTCTTCGAACAGCGGTCGCACGAAGATGCGACCCGGTGCGCTGGACGGCGGCACGCCAACGGCGACGTCCGCCTCACCCGCATCCAGCAGCGCGATGGCCTCATCCCTCGCCGTGTAGGCGCGCACCGCCAGCTTCGTCGCTGGCGCCTTTTCGTGAAGACGCCGGACAAGCTTCGGGAGGAGCTTGAACGCGCCGTGTTCTTGAAGCGCGACGTTGAGGGTGACGCGCGACATTGCGGGCTCGAACTCCTGCGCGAAGCCCAGCGTTCGTCCGATGGTGTCAAGCGCCGGGCCGAGCGACTCAGACAGTTCGAGCGCGCGTGGGGTGGGTTGCAAGCCATCCTGACCGCGAACGAACAACTGGTCGTCCCACAGCCTGCGAAGGCGCGACAATGCGGCGCTCATGGCCGGTTGCGTCCGGCCGATGCGCCTGCCCGCCTTGGTGACGCTGCGCTCGGCCATAAGCGCGTCGAAGGCGACCAGCAGGTTCAGATCAATTCCATGCAAATCCACAGCGCTGATATGCTCACATACCAATAATCGATGAGGACCATAACTCAGATCGAGAGTATTGTCTCTCGAGAAGTGGAGGGTCGCATGCTCAACATTGCCTCAGCAGATACTCACGAGCTCAGCGAGAACGACCGCCAAACGATTGAGACGCTCTATCGCGCCTTCAACTCTGGCGATCCCGAGTTGCTGAACGACGCTCTGGCCGACGATTGGCACGACACGCCGATGGCGCCCGGGCAGCAACCCGGCCTGGCGGGCATGAAGCCGATGGTGACAGCATTTCTCGCCGCGTTCGCGGACCTGAGTATTACGCCGCAGGAGGTGGTCGGGTCGCGCGGGCGCGCGGCGGTGCGGCTGACGCTGAGCGGGCGACACGTTGGGGACTGGATGGGGGTTCCGGCCACGAACAAGCGCTTCGAGATCGACATGCACGAGATGCACCACATCGAAGACGGGCGCATTACCCACACCTGGCATCTCGAAGACTGGGCGGGTTGGCGCCAGCAGATCGGAGCCGCGTAACCGCCTTCTAGTTACCACCTCAGATTGACAACTTTACCCCGAAGGAGATTTCCAATGCCGTTCGCCAATTACAAGATTCCTCAGGGCATGATCACCGCGGAACAGAAGGCGGAGATCATCCATCGCACCACCGATCTCTTCGCTTCCTACTTCGGCGAGGGCGTCCGGCCCTACACGATGGTACTGGTCGATGAGGTCGTCGATGGCGGCTTCGGTCGCGCCGACGAGGTGTTCGATCTCGCCGCCATGAAGCGGATGCAGGCTAAGTCCGGACCGAGCTGATCGCCGCTCGACCGGGCAAGATCACATCTCCGAAAGGACGAGTAATGGCTACTCAAACGCGCGCGGCGATCGTCACCGGATCGTCGCAGGGGATCGGTGCGGCCGTCGCGGAGCGGCTTGCCGCGGACGGCCTGGCGGTTGTCATCAACTACTCCAGCAAATCCGAGCCGGCCGAGGCACTGGTTGAGAAGATCGAGCGTGCCGGCGGCCGCGCGATCGCGGTGCGCGCCGACGTGAGCGACCCCGCCGCAGTGGCGCAACTCTTCGACGACGCCGCCAAAGCGTTCGGCGGGGTTGACGTGCTGGTCAACAATGCCGGCATCATGAAGCTTGCGCCCATGGCCGAGACGACGGACGAGCTGTTCGACCAGACGATCGCCATCAATCTGAAGGGTGTGTTCAATGGTCTGCGCGAGGCTGCCAAGCGCCTTCGCGAGGGTGGCCGGATCGTCAGCTTCTCGTCCAGCGTGGTCGGCCTGTATCAGCCGACTTACGCCGCCTACGCCGCTACCAAGGCCGGCATCGAGGCGATGAGCCACATTCTGTCGAAGGAGCTCGGCCCGAAGAAAATTACGGTCAACGTGATTGCCCCAGGTCCGGTCGCGACCAAGCTCTTCCTCGACGGCAAGAGCGACGATGAGATCAAGCCCATCGTCGCCCGGACGCCGCTAGGTCGGCTGGGCGAGCCTGACGACATCGCGGGCGCCGTCTCTCTTCTCGCGTCGGAGGATGGCGGCTGGATCAACGGACAGGTGCTCCGGGTCAACGGCGGCATTATATAGGGAGAACGATCATGGCACAGATCGCCTTGGTCACCGGAGCGTCGAGCGGCTTTGGCCGCATGATCGCGGGCGAACTCGCCGCCGCCGGGCTGACTGCTTACGCCTCGATGCGCGAGATCAGCGGCAAGAACGCCGGGACCGTCGCGGAGATCGCGGGCGAGGCACGGGAGAAGGGTGTCGACCTTCGTACGATCGAACTCGACGTCCAGGACGAGAACTCCGCAAATGCCGCGATTGCCGACATCATCCGGGAGCATGGACGGCTCGACGTGCTGGTCCATAACGCCGGGCATATGGTGTGGGGACCGCTGGAGGCGTTCACGCCCGACCAGCTCGCCCAGCTCTACGATGTGAACGTGCTCGGCACGCAGCGGGTCCACCGGGCGGCGCTGCCCCATATGCGCGAGGCGAGGGCCGGCCTCCTGGTCTGGATCTCCAGCAGCAGCGTCATGGGCGGCGTCCCGCCGCTGCTTGGCCCATATTTCGCCGCCAAGGCGGGGATGGACCAGCTCGCCGTCTCCTACGCGCGCGAGCTGGCACCCTTTGGGATCGAGACGGCGATCGTCGTTCCCGGTGCCTACACCAAAGGCACCAACCATTTCGCCCATGCGGGTGAACCCGAGGACAAGAAGCGGGCGGACGCCTTCACGGCAGCGTGGCCGGACGGGTTCGCCGGTCGCATGCAGAAGGCGCTCGCCGCGACGGACCCGCCCGACTCCGACCCCTCCGAGATCGGCCGCGTGGTGGCGAAGATCGCGCGGTCGCCGGTCGGGCGACGACCCTTCCGGACCGTCATCGACCCCGCCAACGATGGCTCCAAGGTCACCTTCCCGGTCGTGGACCGCGTCCGTGAGCAGTTCCTGCACCGGATCGGCTTCGCGGAACTGCTGCATCCGTCACCGGAAGTCAGCCGGTGAGCTACGCCGTCTCGCTCCTGCTGGGGATTGCGGTCGGTGCCATCTACGCGCTGCTGCGTGTGGTGCCGCCGGCACCGCCGCTGGTGGCGCTGGTCGGGCTGCTAGGCATGCTCGCGGGCGAGAACGCCACGACATGGCTGAAAGTGCGCGTCGCCGCGCATCGGGCACCTTCGGCGAACGCCTCGGTGGCGCGTGCGGATGGGAGGGGAGAGGGCTGATGGCGACGAGGACGGATGCCGTGGTCGAGGGGCTTGAGCTGACCATCAATGGCGAACGGCGGGTGTTGGAGATCGCCCCCTGGACGACCCTGCTCGACCTGTTGCGCGAGCATCTGGACCTGACCGGCACCAAGAAGGGCTGCGACCACGGCCAGTGCGGGGCCTGCACCGTGCTAGTCGACGGCAAGCGGATCAACTCCTGCCTGGCGCTCGCCGTGACGCGCCCGGGCGCGAAGGTGGTCACGATTGAGGGGCTGACGGACGGGGACACGCTCCACCCGATGCAGCAGGCGTTCGTCGAGCACGACGCCTTTCAGTGCGGCTATTGCACGCCGGGGCAGATCTGTTCGGCCGTGGGCCTGCTCAGCGAAGGGCACGCCCGCACGCGCGAGGAGGTGACCGAGCTGATGAGCGGCAATCTGTGCCGTTGCGGCGCCTACCCCAACATCGCGGACGCGATCATGGAGCAGATCGGGCGGGAGACGGGGGCATGACGCCGTTCGCTTACGTGCGCGCGACGAGCCTGGCGGACGCGATTGCGCGGGGCGGCGCATCAGCTACCGCCTTTGTCGCCGGCGGCACAAACCTCGTCGACCTGATGAAGTATCAGGTCGCGCGACCGTCGGAGGTAATCGACCTGAACGCGCTGCCGCTGCGCGCTATAGAGGAACGCGAGGATGGTGGATTGCGGCTCGGCGCGCTAGCGACCAATGCCGACACTGCCTACGACCTGCGCGTCCAAACGCGCTACCCGGTGCTGACCTCGGCCATCCTGGCGGGTGCCAGCGCGCAGCTCCGCAACGCAGCCACCAATGGTGGCAACCTCAACCAGCGCACCCGCTGCTACTATTATTACGACGTCGCCACGCCCTGCAACAAGCGCGCGCCCGGAACGGGCTGCGGCGCGGTCGGCGGGTTCAACCGCATCCACGCCATCTTAGGCGCGAGCGACCAGTGCATCGCGACCTTCCCGTCCGACATGTGCACCGCATTAGCGGTGCTCGAGGCGAAGGTGTGCGTGACCGGGCCCGAGGGAGACCGGGTCATCGAGATCGGCGATTACCATCGGTTGCCTGGCGACGAGCCGTGGCGTGACAACAACCTGCGACCCGGCGAGATCGTCACCGCGATCGATCTGCCGGCGCAGGGCTTCGCGACCAACCACACTTACCTCAAACTGCGCGATCGGCAGTCCTACGCTTTCGCGCTGGTGTCCGCCGCGGTGGTGATGCGGGTCGAAGACGGCATCGTGCGCGAGGGCAGGATCGCGCTGGGCAGCGTCGCGCACAAGCCGTGGCGGGTGGCCGAGGCTGACGCGCTATTCGCAGGCAAGCCGGTCGACGGCGACTTCGGCGACGTCGCGGACGCGCTGCTGGCCGGCGCGCGGGGGCAGGGTGCGAACGACTTCAAGCTCGCGCTCGCGCCGCGCGTCATCGCCCGCGCCTGCACACAGGCCGCACACGGCACACCGCAGATCCAGTCCGACAAGCGGATCGCCTGACATGACCGATACCCTCGCTGCCCCGCTCTCCCCCGAGACAATCGCCCGCGCGCCGCGTCGCGTGGAAGCGCGCGACAAGGTGACCGGCCGGCTGCGCTACGCGGGCGACACCGACGGCCCGATGCTCGGCGTTGAGAGGGAGGCGATGCTGCATGCGGTGCCGATCACCGCGTCGCAGGCGAGCGGCCGCATCACCAGCTTCGACGACACGGCCGCGCTCGCCGCGCCGGGCGTCAGGCTGCTCCTGACGCATCGCAACGCCCCCCGGCTGAACAAGGTCATGTCGATGGTCGGGGCGGAGATCGCCGAGCTGCTCCCGCTTCAGGAAGACGTGATCCGCTACGGCGGTCAGTGCGTCGGGATCCTCGTCGCGGACACGTTGCAGCACGCCATCGAGGCGGCAAACCTGGTCGAGGTCCACTACTCCGCGCCGGAGCCGGATAAGGCGTTCACGCTCGCGCAGGGCGGCGGTCGCGCGGAGGACGCCAAGGCGGTCGGCGCGGGCACGCCCGGGCAGGTCGTGGTCGGCCACGCGGAGGACGGGTTCGCGGCGGCAGCGCATCAGGTGGACCTGACCATCACGACCTCGCCGCACCATCACAACGCCATGGAGCCGGGCGCGGCGGCAGCAGTCTGGGATGCCGATGGCGGGCTGACCGTCCACGTGCCGACCCAATTCAGCTACAACGACGCGGTGATCTTGGGCGAGGCGTTCGGCTTCCCGCTCAAGGAGCGACTGCCGCGCATGATCGCGCAGGTGTTGGGCAAGTTCGAGTTCAACAACAAGGTCCGGGTGGTCGCACCGCCGGCAGGCGGCGCGTTCGGGGGCAAGAACGCCAACGGCCACCTCCTCCTGGTGGCGATGGCGGCTAAGCTGGCCGGCGCGCCGGTCAAGCTCGTGCTCGACCGGGCCAGCGTCTTCACAATGATGCCGTTCCGCGGCGAGTTGACGCAACGCGTACGGCTCGGCGCCGACGCGGAGGGCAAACTGACCGCGCTGATCCGCGACGCTGTCGTCGCGCAGGGCGCGAAGGGCAGCTACATCGAACCCGTCGGCGAGGTCGCTGGCAAATTGTACGCCTGCCCCAACATCCACATCCACACCCAATCCGCGCGGCTCGACACCGGCGCGCCCGGCTGGATGCGCGGGCCCGGCGCGGGCGCGGACGCGACAGGGGTCGAGACCGCGATCGACGTGCTCGCGCATAGGATCGGCATCGATCCGCTGGAGCTGCGCCTGCGCAATCACGCCGACGTCGAGCCGGACAGCGGCCACGAATGGTCGTCCAAGTCGCTCAAGGCCTGCTATCAGGCGGCGGGGGAGCGGATCGGCTGGTTCGACCGGAATCCGGTGGTCGGCTCGATGCGCGACGGCAGACATCTCGTCGGTTTCGGCGTCGCGACGACCATGTACCCCGTGCAGCACATGCCCGCGGTCGCGCGCTGCATCGTCGGCGGAGACGGCCGTGCGGTGGTGCAGACCGCCGCGCACGAGATCGGGCAGGGGATGATCACGGCGCTGACCCAGATCGGCGCTGAGGCGCTGGGGCTGCCGGTAGAGCAGGTCACGCTCGAATATGGCGACACGCGCCTGCCCTATGGCGGCATGACCGTCGGCTCGATGACGACGCTGACCAACGGCGCGGCGATTCATGAGGCGGCGACCGGAGTGCGCGAGGCGTTGCTGAAGCGCGCGGTCGCCGACCAGGGTTCGCCGCTTCACAAGCTCAAGTCCGCAGAGCTGACGATCGCTGACGGCGTGATCCTCGCCACGGACGGTGCGTCGGAGACGGTCGCGGCGCTGATGACGCGCCATCCCGACGGCAAGATCGAACATGAGGCGGTCACCGGGCGCACCATGGGCCACAGCAAATATGCCCGGTTCAGCTTCGGCGCGCAGTTCGCGAAGGTGCTGGTCGATCCTGAGACCGCGCACGTCCAGGTGGTGAACTACATCGGCGCGTTCGCGGGCGGCCGGGCGATCAACCCCCTGCTCGTTCGTAGCCAGCTGATCGGGGGCATGGTCTGGGGCCTGGGCCAGGCGCTGATAGAGGAGACCGTCATGGACCCGCGCACGGGCATGTGGATGAACCGCAGCCTCGGGGAAGCGCTGGTTCCGGTCAACGCCGACATTGCCGGGATCGAGGCACTTATCATTGAAGAGGACGACACCCGCGCGCACCCGCTCGGCATCAAGGGCATGGGCGAGGTGGGCTCGATCGGTGGGCAGGCCGCGATCGGCAACGCCATCTTCCATGCGACCGGGGTCCGCCTGACCGACCTGCCGTTCAGGGTCGACAGGCTGCTCGCCGGCATGCATCCCGGCGCCTTCGCGCAGAGGGCCGCGGCATGACCGGTGGCCGAACCAGACCGTCGCGGATCGACGTCCACGCGCATTACCTGCCCGACGACTACCGCAGCGCGGCGCTCGCTGCAGGCGAGCAGCATCCCGATGGCATGCCCGCCCTGCCCGAGTGGAGCGAAGCCGCGGCGCTCGCGCTGATGGACAAGTTGTCGATCCGCACCGCGATGCTGTCGATCTCATCGCCGGGGGTGCATTACGGCGACGACCGGGCCGCGCGCGAGCTGGCGCGATCGTGCAATCGGCAAGGCTGTGAGCTGGTCCGCAAGCATCGGGGCAGGTTCGGCCTGTTCGCCGCGCTACCGCTGCCGGACATCGCGGGATCGATCAGCGAGGCAATCCACGCTCTCGACGAGCTTGGGGCCGACGGGGTGACGATCGAAACCAACCACGGTGGCCTTTATCTCGGCGACCCCGCGCTCGACCCGCTCATGCAGGTGCTCGACCGGCGGCGGGCGGTCGTGTTCGTCCACCCGACCTCGCCCGGGTGCGGCGGATGTCTCGGACTCGCCTTCGGCCAGCCGCGTCCAATCATCGAGTTCATCTTCGAGACGACGCGCGCAATCACCGACATGATCTACCACCGGACGCTGGAGCGTTTCCCGGGCATTCGGGTCATCGTCCCGCACGCGGGGGCCGCGCTGCCCGTGGTGGCGCAGCGCATCGCCGATCAGGCGCACAACCTCGATATCGACCCCCCGCTGACCCGCGAGGACGTGTTCGGGACGCTGCGGGCACTCCATTACGACCTCGCCGGGTCGCCGATCCCGACGCTTGCCCGCGCGCTGCTCGACATCGCCGATCCCGGGCGCATCCACTATGGTAGCGACTGGCCGTTCACGCCCGGGGACAACGCGGTCAAGCTGGCCGACGCGATCGATGGAGCCGACCTGTTCGACGACGCGCTCCGTCAGCGCATCCTCTTCGACAACGCACGTGACCTGTTCCCGAGGCTGAAGCGATGAGCGCGCGCGAGCGGAGGAGCCAGCCATGAGCATGTTCAGCGAGGCCGCGCAGTCGCTGGTCAAAGAAGCGGTCGCGCTGGCCCCGGACGGTTTGGTGCCGGGCGGCACGCCCGACCCGCTGATCCGGCACCAGCATGGCCATCTCGGCAAGCCCGTGTCGCGGATCGATGGACCGCTCAAAGTGGCTGGCCGGGCGACCTTCGCGGCAGAGGTGTCGCTTGACCGCATGTGCTACGCCGCGCTCGCCTACAGCACGGTGGCTAAGGGTCGGATCGTGGCGATCGACACGGCCGCGGCGGAGACTGCACCAGGCGTCGTGCTGGTGATGACGCACCGGAACGCGCCGAAGATGAAGGCACCGCCCAAGTTTCTCACGAGCGAAAAGGCGGCTTGTGGAGACGACCTGCCCGTTATGCAGGACGACCGCGTGCACTGGAACGGGCAGCCGATCGCGATCGTGCTGGCCGAGACGCAGGAACAGGCCGACCACGCCAAGTCGCTGATCACGGCGACGTATGACGAGGCGCCCGCGACGACCGCATTCGACCGCGCGATCGCGCAAGAACGCAAGCCCGACAGCGTGGTCGGCGAGGCGCCCGAGCAGCGCGTCGGCGACGCCGAAGCCGCGCTCGCCGCCGCGCCGTTCAGCGTTGACGCGGTGTTCCGGACGCCGAGGCACAACCACAATGCGATTGAGCCGCATGCGGTGACGCTGGCGTGGGACGGCGACCGGCTGCACCTTCATGACACGACGCAGCTCGTGTCCAACGTAGCCTGGTCGGTGGCGCAGGTGTTCGGGCTGAAGGAGGAGCAGGTCCGCGTCAGCTCGCCCTATGTGGGCGGCGGGTTCGGGGGCAAGACGTTATGGCAACACCAGATTCTGGCTGCGGCGGCGAGCAGGCTGGCGGACCGGCCGGTTCGGATGACGCTGTCGCGCGAGGGCGTGTATCGCGTCGTAGGCGGGCGCGCCCAGACCGAGCAGCGCGTCGCGATCGGCGCGACCGGGGACGGCCGGTTCGTCGCGCTGATCCACACGGGCGCGTCCTCCACGACCACGCACGGCGCGCTGCCCGAGCCGTTCACCAACCCCGCCAAGGTCACCTATCGCGCCGATGCCATACACCTGGGCGTGCGCGCGGCGAACATGGACACGATCGCCAATACGTTCATGCGCGCGCCCGGCGAGTCGGTAGGCGGCTTCGCGCTCGAATGCGCGGTGGACGAACTGGCGGAGCGGCTCGGCATCGACCCGGTTGAGCTCAGGCTGCTGAACGAGCCGGAGAAGGATCCGCTCTCGGGTTTCTGTTTCTCGTCGCGCCGGTCGGCGCAAGCATGGCGCGCGGGAGCGGATCGGTTCGGCTGGCGCGCCCGCACGCCTGGGCCGGGCCTGACGCGCGACGGCGAGTGGCTGGTCGGGCTAGGCTGCGCCGCCGCGGCCTACCCATACCAGCGCATGGCAGGCGGTGCCGCGCGGATCACGCTTCGCCGCGACGGCCATGCCGTGGTCGAGCTCGCTGCGCACGAGATGGGTATGGGCACCGCTACTGTGCAGACGCAGGTCTGCGCCGAGCGGCTCGGCCTCGAGCTCGACCAGGTCACCTTCCGCTACGGCGATTCTTCGCTGCCCGGCGTCGTGGTCGCGGGCGGGTCTCAGCAGACCGCCTCGATCGGCGCAGCGGTGATCGCAACGCACCGGGCGCTGGTGACGGAGCTGCTGAAGCTCGCCGGCAACGACTCTCCACTCGCCGGGCTGAAACCTGAGGAGGTGAGTGGGCGCGACGGGGGGCTGGCCAACCTGGACGAGCCGGCCCGCCAGGAGAGCTACGGCTCCATTCTCGCGCGCGCGCGACGCGACGAGGTGTGCGTTGAAGCCTCCGCACCGCCGCCGCTCGAACTCCTCCATTGGTCGATGCACTCCTACGGAGCGGTCTTCTGCGAGGTGGCCGTCAACGCGGTCACGGGCGAGCCGCGCGTGCGACGTCTCCTCGGCTCCTACGATTGCGGTCGGATCCTGAACGCCAAGACCGCGGCGAGCCAGCTGCGCGGCGGCATGATCATGGGGCTGGGCCAGGCGCTCATGGAGGAGACGCAGGTCGACGAGCGCAACGGGCGCATCCTCAACCCCAGCCTCGCCGAATACCACGTCCCCGTTCACATGGACGTGCCCGAGATCGACGTGATCTGGACCGACATCCCCGACCCGCACGCGCCGATGGGCGCGCGCGGCGTGGGCGAGATCGGCATCACGGGCGTGGCGGCGGCGGTCGCCAACGCGATCCACCACGCGTGCGGAAAGCGGATCAGGGAACTGCCAATCACGCTCGACAAGCTGATGTGAGGAGGTGTCGATGACAGACGCTCGCGCCCGCAAGGGACGAATATTGGTGACGGCAGCGATGGCGCTGACGCTGTTGACCGGCGCGAGCGCCGCGACCTCACCCGGCGCGTTGCGCCCGATCTTCTCCTCCGACCTCGTCGTAAACGGGGTGACGCAGAGCGCTTCGGGCAGGCTGTTCCTGCCGGTCCAGCCCCGCAAGCCCGGCGAGCCGCACCTGATAGAGGTGCTGGACGGCAGGCCCGTGCCGTATCCCAACGCGGACTGGAACGCGAGCGGACCGCCCGACGGGCACTTCGTCAACGTCAACGCGATCCGCGTCGGCCCGGACGGCGCGCTCTGGGTAGTGGACGGCGGCAGCCCGAGCATCGCGGACCCGGCCGTGCCCGGCGCTGCGCGGCTGATCCGCGTCGACCTCGCCACCAACAAGGTCAGCCGCGTCTACGACCTGGCAGCAGCGGCGAAGCCGCGGACCTTCGTCGACGATGTCCGATTCAACGGCGGCCACGCCTATTTCACCGACGCGCGCGAGCCGGGTCTGATCGTGCTTGACCTCGCGACCGGGCACGCCCGGCGCGTGCTCGACGGCGACCCGAGCACGACCGCTAGGCGTCCGATCCGCGCGGAGGGTCGCGAGCTGCGCGGAGCGAATGGGCGGCCGGTGTTCGTCCACGCCGACCAGCTTGAAGTGTCACCGGACGGGCGCTGGCTTTACTTCCAGCCGTGCGACGGCGGCCTGTCTCGGATCGAGACCAGGCTCCTCGACGACCCTGGCAACGGGGGTGAGCTCTCGCGCCACGTCCAGCGTTTCGCGGCGACGCCGACCACGGGCGGCACCGCCATCGCCGGAGACGGGACGATGTACTTCAGCGACACCGATCGCTCGCGCATCCTGACCGTCAGCCCCGAGGGCAGGATCGCGACGTTGATCGCCGATCAGCGGCTGGCCTGGCCCGACGCGATGTGGATCAGCGATCGGGGCGAGCTACTCATGGCTGCCTCGCAGCTGGACCGCACAGCGGGCATGAACGGGGGCAAGGACGCGGTGCGTCCGCCGGTAACGGTGTACGCGTTGCCGCTCGGCGTCGCGCCGGTGCGCCGGTGACAGCCGGGACCGCATCGCGAGGACTGCGGGCGCTGCTCGCCGCGCCCGATCCGACCTCAATCCGAGCCGAGCCGATCGCGTACCTTGGTCTGCGCATCTGGCTGGCGCTGACGCTGATGACGCATGGAGTGCCCAAGCTGCTCCACTTGCCTCATAGCGGCGCTCCCGACAGCTACGCGGCGCTCGTCCAGATCATCGGCGGCAGGATGCACCTGCCGCTGTCCGGCGCATTGGCCATGCTGGTGACCTTGGTCGAAACCGTTGGCGCCGCCGCGCTGGCCGTAGGAATGGCGACGAGGCTCGCCGCCGTCGCCGTGATCGTCGATCTCCTCGTGGCCGCCTTCGGCGTGCACTTCCCCAAGTGGGACTGGGCGGAAGGCGGCATGGAGTATCCGCTGCTGATGGCCGCCGTGGCGGCATACCTTCTGGTTCGCGGGGGCGGCGCGCTGTCGCTCGACCGTCGCCTATTTGGCAGCGTCTGGTCGCCAGGACCGTCGTCCCACCTTTAAGGACAACAACGATGGATCATGCGGTAAGCGCAGTTCTCGCGCGATACCACGACAGCATGCAGCGTCGCGAGCCGCTCGTCCCGGGCGGTCGCCACGAGCCGTTGCTGGCCGTCGGACCCGAGACCGGGCAGCTGCTGTACCTCCTCGTCCGAAGCCTCGACAAGCCGCTGGTTCTCGAGCTCGGGACGTCATTCGGCTACTCCGGCATCTGGCTCGCAGACGCGGCAAGGGCTGCAGGCGGCCGGGTGATCTCGATGGAGCTGCACCCGCACAAGGCCGAGATCGCGAGCCGCATGGCGACGGAGGCGGGGCTCGCCTCCTTCATCGAGTTCCGGACCGGCGACGCGGTCCAACTCATCGACGAGCTTCGCGATCGAATCCATTTCGTCCTGGTCGATCTCTGGAAGGACCTATACGTCCCGTGCCTGGAGGCGTTCTACCCCAAGCTGGCCGATGGCGCGCTCATCGTCGCCGATAACATGATTTATCCCGGGGGCGCTGATGTCCACCAATACGCCGCCGCCATCCGAGCCAAACCCGGCATGTCGAGCGTCCTGCTGCCCGTCGGATCGGGTCTGGAGCTAAGCCGATACGAAGCCGGCTGAACGGCTTGCGCCAATGCTCCTGAGGAGCGTCGTTCGGCGTGCTTGCTCCACCTTCTCAGAAGTTGGAGCCTCCGACAAACCCGGGGCGGTTTACCTTGCTTGTGGGATCATTCCGGCTAACTGATTGGATCGCGGGAAGGTGAACACCGACTGCAGCAACAGCGCAGGATCGGCCAGCAGGGCACGTTGACCCGCATCTGGGCGGAGCGCGGCTCACGCCCGGCGGCACCGCGCGACCAGCGCTACGCGTGGTGCTACCTGTTCGGCGCCATCTGCCCGGCCCGGGGCACGGGCGCTGCCCTGGTGCTGCCCCATGCCAACACCAGCGCCATGAACCTGCACCTGCTTGAGATCAGCACCGCGATCAGCTCCGGCGCGCATGCCGTGCTGATCGTCGATGGCGCGGGCTGGCACCAGACCGGCGGCAACCTGCGCGTGCCGGACAACATCACCCTGCTGCACCTGCCGCCCTACAGCCCCGAACTGAACCCGGTCGAGAACGTCTGGGCCTTTCTGCGCGGCAACAAGCTCAGCAACCGCGTGTTCGCCATCGTCGACGCCATCGTCGACGCCTGCTGCGATGCCTGGGCCTGGCTCGTCCAGCAGCCAGACCGTATCACCGCCATCGGCACGCGAGCATGGGCACAGGTCACTGCATGACACCGGGCGTATTACTCCTACGTCACCGCGCTCTGATTGCCACTATCACTCTGCGATGAAGGCATTCCGGCAGTCGGATGGCGTCGCTGCTCGCGCTCAGACGGTTTTCATGCCTCTCGGCTGACCGTGCACTTGCGCTGTCCGAGCATAATCCCAGGCGACCAGCGCGTTTGCCATCGCCGCGTCCAGCGCGCCCGCGGGCGTGCCGTCGATCGCCTGAAGCGCGAGACCGACGAGCAGCGTGTCGAACAGTGCGGTGAGCGCCGCCGTATCCGCGTCCGAAGGCAGATCGCCCGCATCCACCCCAGCCTGGACGCAAGCGGCAATGGCGCGGCGGTTCCCCGCCCTGACCTCGGCGGTGATCGCCCTCAGTTCAGCCGTCTCGGGGGAGCCGATCGTCGCTGACAGGACGACAAAGCAGCCCGGCGCGTGCGCAGGGTCCGTCTGCATCCGCGCCGACCTTCGCAGAGCCTGCTCAATGCGATCGCGTGGGCGTAAGCGCTCGTCGGTCAGGGGAGCGACCACAGTTCCGTGGCCGGCGAGATACGCCGCGAGCACCTCGCGGTACAATGCCTCCTTCGACTTGAACGCGGCATAGAAGCTCGCCGACGAAATGCCCCCCATCGCCTCGCGCAACTGCGCCAGCGATGTGCCCTCGAAGCCATGTCTCCAGAATAGCTCGGTCGCTGCGGCGAGCGCCTGATCCCTGTCGAACTCGCGAGGCCGACCGGTCCGCACCATCAGCGCCACGCTCCCCAGCGCACTCCGTCAGTGTCCGCTCCGGTGATCGCCACCTTCGCCGGGCTTCGCCCGTGGTCCGCGTTTCGCATAGACAGGGAACTCTCTTGTAGATAGACCGTTCCATAAATCAGCTGCAGGAAAATTGGCATGACGAAAACGCCTCTGGAGGTCATTCGTGCGATCCTGGACAAGCCCACGGACCTAGCCTCGGTCGAGAAGCTGGTTGCCCCAGACGCGACCTATGTGTCGCTGAACCACGACAATCCTTCATTGAAGCGGTTGATGCCCTGGGCCGGCACCAGCCACGATGGCGGGCGGGCGGTGGTCGCCACCTACGAGCAGGTCGGCCGCTACTGGTCGAACGAAGAATTAACGGTCGAAGACGAGTTGGAGACGGGCGACCGGGCGGCCGTGTTCGGCCGCTTCACCTATCGATCGAAATCCCTCGGCAAAATCGTGACCTCGCCGTTCGCGATCCTCGCGCGGGTGACCGACGGGCGGGTGACGCACATGCAGTTCATGGAGGACACGTTCGCGACTGCGGACTCGTTCCGTGTCGGCGGCGAGGCGGTGTTCCGCGCCGATCCCGACGGCGGCGAGGTAGTCCTGTGAATAACCTAAAGGCGGTGTTCGCCCCCTTCGACGCGGCGGAGGGCGCGTACTTAGGCGCGGACGGCGAGACACTGGACCTGTCCATTGCGCACCTCGTGCACGTGCGCGACGAGCGGATCGCCGCCTTCCGCCCCCTCTGTATCGTGCCCGCCTTTCAAGCCGCCATCGTGGGAGGATGATCGCTTCCCAGAGCCTTCAGTGCAGCTCGGCCTTGAGCGGTACGCTCGTCGGCAGCAGTCGGTCGGTCGGGTGGACCTCGATCTTGGTCGACCATCACCGCGTGCAACCGTCGGAGGGAGAGTTCGAGACCGCTTCCACGCCCGACCAGACGATCGTGGTCATGCTGAAGGGCGAGCAGCACATCGAGGCGTTCGCCGACGGCCTCTGGCGTAGGACGGTCTACGAGCCTGGGACCGTCGGCACGACGCCAGGCGACAGGACGGATCGCCTGCGCCGCTGCGTAAACAGAAACTCCGGCCGCTTCGACAAGGCCAACCTCTACCTTCCGCACTTGTTGCTTGATGAGGCCGTCGACGAGTATCGACGGGCTGGCCAACGTTCGGGCGACGTCAACCTCAACGCCCTGGCCTTTCACGATCCGCTGATCTGCCACACGGCGAAAAGGCTGGTGGAGGCGATGGCGAGCGGTGCCGCCGACCTTTACGCGGCGGCGACCGCGCGCTGGCTGGCAGCGCATCTCGTCTGCTTCCATTCGGGCCGCGCGGACGCGGAGCGGCTGACGCTCGACGCCGGCGTGATCAGCGATCGCCGCATCGCCCGGGTGCTCGAGATGATGAGCTCGAGGCTGTCGAACCCGCCAACCTTGGACGAGCTTGCGGCCGAAGCCGGAGTCAGCAAGTTCCACTTCGTCCGATTATTCCGAGAGAAGGTAGGACGGACGCCGCACGCCTTCCTGCTCCAGTTGAGGCTCAAGGCCGCGCAGTCGATGCTCGCCGCCACCGACCTCGACATCGGCACGATCGCGGCCCTGAGCGGTTACTCGCGGAGCGCCGAGCTGACCTCCGCCTTCTCACGCAGGTTCGGCACGACGCCAAAGGGGTGGCGCGAGGCGGCACGCGCTTGAGGGATATCTTGCGTTAGGATTCGGCATTCTTGCGGCGACGCAACAACCTCGGACTGGATGTGTTGCCGGAGCATGTCAGATCAAGCCTCAAGCCAGTTCTGGGCTGCCGCCGCCGTACGCACCATTCGTCAGGGGCAGTTCTGGGTTCCCGGCGAGCGCGTGAGGGTAGATGACGAGACCTACCAGCGCGGTCCGCTGTTCGCGCAATGGGAAGCGCCGGAGTCGGTGACCCAGCTGTGGCCGATCGTGCTGGTCCACGGCGGCGGTTACCAGGGGACCGAGTGGCTGACCACGCCCGACGGTCGTCCCGGCTGGGCGCAGCGACTGGTCGAGGCCGGCTATGCCGCCGTCGTCGTCGACCGGCCGGGCCAAGGCCGCTCGCCCTTCCACCCGGAGACGACCGGCGCGATGGGACCCCCATTCTCATACGAGAACGGGCGTAAGATTTACTTCCCGCCGGACCAGCAGCCCCGCCACACGCAATGGCCCTTCGCCGATGACGATGAGGCCGCGATGGACGCCTTCATCGCCGGCTACGGGCCGCTGCCCGCCGACCTCGCCTTCTCCGAGGATATGGAGGCGGACCGGCTCGCCCGGCTGCTCGACCTGATTGGCCCCGCGATCCTCCTGACGCACTCGGCGTCCGGTCCGGTCGGGTGGCTGGTCGCAGACCGGCGGCCTGGGCTCGTCAAGGCGATCGTCGCGGTCGAGCCGATGGGGCCGCCGTTCGCGACCATTCCCAACGTTGGCGAACTTGCCTGGGGGCTTACCGCGACGCCGCTCACCTTCGATCCGCCACGCGGCACGCCCGAGGAGGTCAAGAGGGCCGACCCGACTACCCTTAGGTTGCCCAACCTCGCGGGCCTGCCGATCGCGGTGGTAACCGGCGAGACCTCCGCCTTTGCGCCGGCGAGCCCGCCGATCGTCGCATTATTGCAGGCAGGCGGTGCGGTGGCCGAGCAGATTGACCTGCCCGCACTCGGCATCAAGGGAAACGGCCACGGGCTGATCTATGAGAAGAACTCGGACGCGGCGCTCGCTCCCGTGCTGGCGTGGCTCGATCGGCTCGCGGGTGAGAGGAACGGCGCTTGACGGGGCCGGATTGGACCCGACGCGAGGTGATCGCCTTGTCGGCTGTGGCGGGAGGAAGCGTGATGGCGGGTGACGCGATGCTCGGGGCCGCGGCGGCGATGGCTGCGCCCGTCGCACGGCGCAGCTTCGACGTGATGCTGAAGATCAACGGGCGGGAGCACCGGCTTGCCGACCTCGACGCGCACACCAGCCTGCTGGACGCGCTCCGCGACCATCTCCAGCTCACGGGCACCAAGAAGGGCTGCGGCCTGGGGCAGTGCGGGGCATGCACGGTTCATCTCGACGGGCGGCGGGTCAACTCCTGCCTTGTCTTGGCGGTGATGGCGCAGGGCGCTGAGATCGCCACCATTGAGGGGCTCGCTCCCGATGGCGAGCTGCACCCCATACAGGCCGCGTTCGTCGAGCATGACGGGTTCCAATGCGGTTATTGCACACCCGGCCAGATCATGAGCGGCGTCGCCTGCATCCGTGAGGGGCACACCGGGTCGGACGATGAAATCCGTGAGTGGATGAGCGGCAACCTGTGCCGCTGCGGTGCCTATTCCAACATCGTCGCGGCTGTGCGCGAGGCAGCGGGAGCGAAGGCATGAGTCCATTCGCCTATGCCCGCCCGTCGACGCTCGCCGCCGCGGTCGCCAGCGGCGCGCGGCACCGGTCGGACGGCCAGCGCGAGCCCGGCGCGGACTTCTTCGCCGGCGGCACCGACATGGTGCAGCTGATGCGCGAGCATTTGCGCACGCCGGGCGAGGTGCTGGACATCACCGCGCTGCCCGGGCTCGACCGCATCGAGGCGGGCGAGGCGGGGCTGCGGATCGGCGCGCTGGTCCGGATGAGCGACGCCGCCGCGCATCCTATCGTGCGCGAGCGGTATGCGGCCGCGTCCGAGGCGCTGCTCGCCAGCGCGTCGGCGCAGGTGCGCAACCTCGCCACGGTCGGCGGCAACCTGCTCCAGCGCACCCGCTGCGGCTATTTCCGCGACCCCGGCGCGCCCTGCAACAAGCGCGTGCCCGGCAGCGGCTGTCCGGCGATCGCGGGGCAGAACCGGCTCCACGCCGTGCTGGGCGTCAGCGACCAGTGCATCGCGACCTATGCGGGCGACTTCGCCAACGCGCTGGTCGCGCTCGACGCCGAGCTGCTGATCGCTGGTGAGGGCGGCGAGCGGCGCATCCCCGTCGCAGCGCTGCACCGGCCGCCGGGCGATACGCCCTGGATCGAGACGCAGCTGGAGCCGGGCGAGCTGATCACGGCGATCCTGTTGCCCGCCCGGCCCGACAGCTGGCGCTCGCATTACCTCAAGGTGCGCGACCGGGCGAGCTTCGAATGGGCGCTGGCCTCCGCGGCGGTCGCGCTCGACTTGGTGGATGGGGTCGTCCGCGATGCGCGTGTCGCGGTCGCGGGTGTGGCGACAACGCCGTGGCGGCTGCCGGGGGTCGAGACGGCGTTGCGGGGGCGGACTATCAGCCCGGCGGTGGCGCGGGAGGCGGGCGCGCTCGCGGGCGAAGGCGCGGTCACGCACGGGCGCAACGTCTACAAGGTCGAGCTGATCCGCCGTACCGTCGCGCGCGCGATCGAGGAGTGCGCGGCATGACCGTCATCGGCCAACCGCTCACCCGTGTCGACGGGCCGGACAAGGTGCGAGGGCAAGCGCGCTACGCGGCCGAGTTCCATCCGGACGGACTGCTTTATGCCGCGACCGCCGACAGTACGATCGCCGCGGGCCACATCGCGGCGATCGACACTAGCGCCGCCGAGCGCGCGCCGGGGGTGATCCGGGTCATCACGCATCTCAATGCCGAGAAGCTTCCCTACCATCCCGCGGAGGAGCGCCCGGCGGTCGATCCGGTATCAGGCGAACAGCTGCGGGTGCTCGACGGGCCGGAAGTCACGTTCAGCGGCCAGCCGGTGGCGGTGGTGGTCGCGCGCACGCAGGCGCAGGCCGAGTGGGGCGCGTCGCTGGTTGCGGTGCGTTACGCGGCAGACCTGGTGGCGCGGACGCGCTTCGACCCCAGCCTCGCACAGCCAACGTCTGAAGCCGCGGCGAAGAAGAGTCGCGGGCCGGAGGTCCGGCGCGGCGATGCGGAGGCGGCGCTCGCCCGCGCGCCGGTGCAGGTCGAGGCGACCTATGTGCAGGCTCGCGAGCAGCACCATCCGATGGAGCCGCACGCGACGGTCGCGCAATGGCGGGGCGGCAAGCTGACCCTATGGAGCAAGACGCAATGGGTCGGCAACGAGCGCGATGAGGTCGGGCGTCGGTTCGGCATCCCGGCGGACGACATCCGCGTCATCAACCCGTTCGTCGGCGGCGCGTTCGGCTCCGCGTTGCGAACCTGGCCGCACGTTACGCTGGCGGTAATGGCCGCGCGGGCTTGTGGCCGGCCGGTGCGGCTGGAGGTGACCCGGCGGCAGATGGCGACGCAGGTCGGCGCGCGGGGCGAGAGCCGGCAGTATGTCGCGCTCGGGGCGGAGCGCGACGGCAAGCTCGTGTCGCTGACGCATGAGATTGTCGGCCAGACCTCGACGTACGAAGAGTTCGCCGAGCCCGCGCTGACCCCGGCGCAGACCACCTACGCCTGCCCCAACCTCCTCACCCGCTACAAGCTCGTGCCGATGAACATCGGCACGCCCTGTCCGATGCGCGGGCCCGGCTGGGCGACCGGGCTGATTGGGCAGGAGATGGCGATGGACGAGCTGGCCGAGCGGATCGGAATCGATCCCGTCGAGCTGCGCCTGCGCAACTACGCCGATCGCGATCCCGGCAAGAACCTGCCCTGGACCAGCAAGCGCCTGCGCGAATGCTACGCGCAAGGGGCGGAGCGGTTTGGCTGGCGCGAGCGTGCGGCCGCGCCGCGGTCGATGCGCGACGGTCGCCAGCTGGTCGGCTACGGCATGGCGACCGCGATCTACCCAGCGGAACGCTACCCGACCTCCGCCTCGGCAACCCTGTTCGCGGACGGTCACGCCGAGGTACGCTGTGCTACGACCGACATGGGACCGGGCACCTACACCTCGGCGACGCAGGTCGCGGCCGACGCGCTGGGCCTGCCGGTCGGGCGGGTGAGGTTCCAGCTCGGCGACTCCACCTACCCCAAGGCGAAGGAGCATGGCGGCTCGACCACCATGTCGAGCGTCGGTCCCGCGGTGCAGGCCGCGTGCGCGGCGCTCGGCGCAAAGCTGGCCGAGCTCGGCGGACGCGCGTCGGACGGCGCGGCGTTGCTGCGACGAGCGGGGCTCGACCGCCTCTCGGCCGAGGCGGATGCCGCACCCGATCCGGCCGACAAGAAGAAATACGCCAGCAACGGCTTCGGCGCGGTGTTCGCGGAAGTGCGCGTCGACCCCGACCTCTGCACCATTCACGTCCGCCGCATCATTGGTGCCTACGACATCGGCCGCGTCGTTAATCCTCGTCTCGCGCATAGCCAGGCGATCGGCGGCATGGTCGGCGGCATCGGCATGGCGCTGCTGGAAGAGACGGAGTGGGACGAGGCGCTCGGCCGCGTCGCGAACGGCACCATCGCGGAATACATCGTGCCGGTGAACGCCGACATCCACGAACTCGACGCGCTGTTCGTGGAAGGGCGCGACGATCTGCTGAACCCGCTCGGGACCAAGGGGGCGGCCGAGCTCGGGCTGTGCGGCGTCGCGCCCGCGATCGCCAATGCGGTGTGGCACGCCACCGCCAAGCGCGTGCGCGAGCTCCCGATCACCCCCGACCGCCTGCTGACGGCATGAAGGAGCAAGCCCCCATGAAAACCTGGCTCATCACCGGCTGCTCGACCGGCTTCGGCAAGGTGCTGGCCGAAGCGGTCGCGGTACGCGGCGACCGGCTGGTCGCGACCGCGCGCGATCCCGCCGCGCTCGCGGAGCTCGCCTCGCGCTTTCCCGACACCGTTTGCGCCGCGAAGCTCGACGTAACTCAGCCGGGCGACGTCGCGGCGGCGGTCGAGATCGCGCGCACCACGTTCGGCGGCCTCGACGTGCTGGTCAACAACGCCGGGTTCGGGTTCGTCGGCGCGGTCGAGGAGGGCACGCCCGACGAGTACCGCCCGATGTTCGAGACCAACGTATTCGGGCTGATCGAGACCACGCGGGCCGCGCTGCCCGCCTTGCGCGAGCGGGCGGCACAGAGCGGCGCGGGCCGCACCGTCAACTTCTCGTCGGGCGCGGGCATCGCGGGCGGCGCCGGCAGCGGCCTCTATTGCGCGACCAAGTTCGCGGTCGAGGGCGTGTCGGAGGCGTTGGCGCAGGAGGTCGCGCCGCTTGGGCTCAGGGTCGTCATCGTCGAACCCGGTCCGTTCCGCACCGATTTTCTTGGCCGCTCGATCGCGACCGCAGCCAACGAGATCGCGGCCTACCGCGAGACGGCCGGCAAGCGCCGTCACTATCGCGAGACCAACGACGGCCAGCAGGCGGGCGATCCCGACAAGGGCGTCGCCGTCATCCTGAAGGCGGTCGAAGCCGCCGACCCGCCGCTGCACCTTCCGCTCGGCAAGCTCGTCCACGAAACCATCGACCGCAAGTACGAGGCGTTCCGCAAGGACATGGGCGCATGGAAGGCCGACGCGCTCGCCACCGACTTCAATGCCTGATCCTTGACTTCAAAGGAGATCGCCATGCCCGTGCGCCTGCCGTCCATCCCGCCCGACCAGCTCACGCCCGAGCAGAGGGCGCTCTATGATCGCAACCGCGAGCAGATCGCTCACGGCTTCACTGCGTTCACAACCGCTCGGGATGACGGCGCGCTGCTCGGCCCTTGGGGCGTTTTCCTGCACGAACCCGCGGTGGGTCAGGCGCACTACGACCAGATCGCGGCGGTGACGGCGCTCCAATGCCTGCCCGAGCCCGCCAAGCAGGTCGCGATCCTGGTCGTCGGCGCGCGCTACCGGGCCGCCTATGAGCTGTACGCCCACGCCGCGACGGCGGCGAGCGAGGGGATGGATGCGGCCAAGGTCGCGACCATCGCGGCGGGCGAGCGCCCGACCGACCTCAGCCGGGATGAGGCGGCCGCCTACGATGTGGCGAGCGCGTTGGTCGCCGGCGGTGTGCTCTCCGGCGCAACCTACCGCGCCGCTCGCGACCGGTTCGGGCAAGGCGGGCTGAACGAGCTCGTCTTCTGGGTGGGCCTGTACGCGCAGGTGTCGATCACGCTCAACGCCTTCGACGTGCCGAGCGAGGAGAGCTGGGCATGATCACCATGTACGTGACCTACGCAGGCGACGCGGACACGCCGTTCGATCGCGACCATTGGATCAACGTCCACCTGCCGCTGGTTCGCGAGTGCTGGGGTCCGCACGGACTGGTCAGCGCGTCCGGGTTCTTTCCCCAGGGCGGCGGCGGCGGCCTCATCGCCATCGCACCCACCGTGTTCCGCGACGAGGCGGCGATGAACGCCGCGCTCGCCTCGCCGGATACCGCGCGGGTCATGGCGGACGTGAAGAAGGTGACCGCGGTCGAGCCGCAGCGCACCGTCGGGAGGCCGATGTGACCGGCCCTTCGTCGATCGACGTCGTCAACCGCTTCTACGCGGCCGAGCACGCCTACATGAACTCAGGAAGCCCGCCCGGGCACGCGGACTTCGCCGACATGGCCGCGACGCTCGACGTTGACGTCGTGCTCCACCAATCGCCCGACTTGCCCTGGGGCGGCGAGTTCCACGGCCATGCGGGCTATGAGGACTGGGCCAAGCGGATGAGCGTCGCGTTGACCGGCTGGAGGTCGCGGATGCCCGCTCGTTCGTCGACGGCGACACGGTGGTGACCATCTGCCGCCTGGTCACCCGCTCGCGGAGGACGGGCGAGACGCTCGACCTGCCGATGAGCCAAACGGTGCGCGTGCGGAGTGATCGCATCGTCGAGTTCCGGCCGTTCTATTGGAACGTCCCCGTTTATCGCGCCGCAGTTGGCAAGCCAATCGATCCGATCCGATCGTCGATTTGTGAATAGAACGGGCAATGGAGCTTCGTCACTTGAGGCACTTCGTTGCGGTTGCGGAGGAACTACATTTCGCACGTGCCGCTGAACGCCTTGGCATGGAGCAGTCCCCTCTCAGCCATTCGATCCGCAACCTGGAAGCTGAGCTTAGAACCAAGCTGTTTCACAGGACGACGCGGCGAACTTGGCTAACGCGAGCGGGACTGCGCTTCTTCGCGGACGCCCGGCGAATATTGAGCGAAGTGGATGCCGCAGCAATCTCACTGCGCGCGGAAGGCGAAGACTGCCCGGAACGCGTCAGTCTGGCATTGGGAGAGGATCTTGCAGGCGAGCCGTTCACACGCTTGCTGTTCGAGCTGGAGCATCACAGACCGCCGATTGCGGTCGAGGTGCGCGAGCTTCTGCATGGAGAGGCGGCGAGGCTGGTCCGCGATGGTGGCGCGGACCTTGCCTTGACCCTCGACGGCCAGAACCGTGGGGGGTTGGTCCAGGCGCGAGGCTGGGCGGAGCCGCTGATGCTGGTAACCTCGCTCGGCCATCCTTTTGCCGAGCGCGACAAGGTGCCATTGGCTGAGATTGCGGCTGAAAGTCTCGCGCTCCCCCGCCCGACCATATGTCCCGGCTATCTTGCGCAGGTTGAAGTGCTGCTCGACCGCCACGGAGTTCGCCTCCTTGAGCGTGTGAGCATTCGCCACTGGAACACGGCCGTGAGCTTCGCTTCCACTGGCCGCGCGCTGGCGCTCGTACCCGCGTCGTTCGTCAACGGCGCGACCTCTGTCGCTGTCGTTCCGCTCGCCGAGCCCGATGCTGAACTTGTGACGTGGTTGCTTCACCCCGAGGAGTTGTCTCCGGCTGCCTCGCTCGTGCTCGAAATTGCCGCGCTGATCGACGCCGACGAAGATGTCGTCGAGCCGAGCCTTGTGCCGCCGGCCTGACGCGCTTTCCGAAAAGTTCGGTCGCGGTCCATGAACGCGGCCAACATATGCGGCACGAGGGCGGCCGCGTCGACGGCCTCGCCATAGGCTGCACCGAACATCTCGGCGTAGCGGTCTAGGTCGGCTTTAACCCTGGCCGGTAGCACCACCGCCAGCCGCACTACCTCGGATCGTGGCAGCGGCCCCAATCTCAGCTTCTCCGTCATGGCCTCATCCCCGCAGCACGGACCGCGCTCGCGCCGGCATAGGGCCGCAACACGAGATCCTTGTTGACGATGACACGGACCGGGAACCCGGGCCGCACGGTCAGGGTCGGCTGGACGTTGAGGTTGCGCCGAGTGACCTGCTGGCCGACTTGGTTGACGCTCTCCTCGGCGCTGCGCGATGTGGCCACCACGACCGTCTGCTGGCCCGTGCCCCCGAGTCCGCTATTCTGCGAGCCGAGCTCGGCCCCGACGCCGAGAAGTGTCGAGAGCGCCGCGCCAGCGAGCAGCTTGCCCCAGTGGTTGTTGGTCTCGTCTTCGAGCCCCGCGAACCCCTTCGTATCGGCGCCGGGCAGCCGGTCGAGAACGATCGAGGAGCCGTCGGGCATGATGAGCCGCGTCCAGACCAGAAGCACGCGGCTCTGCCCGTAGGAGACCTGGGCATCGTAGGTGCCGAGCAGGCGCGAGCCCTGGGGGATCAACAGCGACTTGCCGGTCACCGTGTCGTAGACAGGCTCGGTGACAGTGGCGATCGCTTGGCCGGGGAGGTCCGAGTTCAGCCCCGTCACCATGGCGGCCGGGATGATGGTCCCGGCCATGACCTGAAACGGCGAGGCGGGCGTCTGTAGCCGGCCTGAGGCGTAGATCTTGGTGTCGACGGCGGCGTTCAGGAACGCCGACTTCTTGTCCTGCCCGTTCTGGGTGGCGACCTCGTCCGGTCGCGCGCTCTCAGACGATCCGGGTAGCGGCGTAAATGGGTTGGGCGGGGTCGTCGCGCCCGCGACAGTAGGCTCGGCGGAGGGCTGGTCGGCACTCTTCTGGCGCACCTGGACGAACAGTGCCCCGTGCCGCGCCGCCTCCGCCTCCTGACGCAACCGTTCGCGCTCGGCAGCCGCAGCCTGCTGCTCAGCCGTCGGCCCAGGTGGCGCGGTCTGCGTAGCGACGGTTGCGCCTTGCTCCTGCTGAGCGCGCAGGAACGGCCGGCCGAGGTCGCCGGGCAGCGGAGGCCCCAGCGGTGGCACGCCGGCGGGCAGCGCGGGTTTGGGTAACGCGCCATAGTCGCCCGGCAGAGCGCGCAGCCCTTCCGCGATCGGCTTGCGGTCGGTCGAGTAGAGTTCCTGGGGCGGCGTCCCGCCGCCATGCTGGATGCCGAGTGCCCAGATGGCGAGCCCGCCGACGGTTAGCGCCGAGACGGAGCCGAGCAGGATCAGTGCGCGGCGCGACAGGCGCGTTACGGGTCGCGGCTTGGCGCGGAGCGCCAGCGCCTCGGGCGCGACCTTGGGCTGCGGCGGCACGTTCGGCGGGATCGGTGGCGCGCCGGAAGGCGAAGCCGGGCTCATGATCCAAAGATCCCGCGCCGCCGGCCGTCGGTGCGCTCGATCCGCACCACCTGCTGGCTCTCGCCACCCAGGCGCAGTTCGGCCGCGCCGAACAGCCGATCGACCACATAGTACGGCGCGCGAGAACGGTAGTTGACGAGCTGGCTCTCGCCTGTCGGCCCGATCACGAACAGGGGCGGCAACTCGCCCTGCGCAATTCCGACCGGGAACTGGATATAGACCTTCTCGCCGTCGTCGAACGCGCGCACCGGCCGCCAGGGCGGAGTGTCGCCGCTGATGGCATAGCGGAAGTGCAACCGCTCGAGCGGGATGCCGTCCGCCACGGGTGCGGTCGCCTCGGCACGGACGTTCCGATTGCGGAGAGCGAGCAGCCGATCCTGCGGGTAGTCCCAGGATACCGAGGCCATCCAGGTCAGCTCGGTCGCGGTCAGCTCGAGCAGGTAGGTCCGCCGGTCGGTGTTGACGACGAGGTTGGTGTGCAGGTCCGGCCGGGTGGGTTTGACCAGGATGTGCACCCGGGCGGACGCCCCCGTGCCCGACGAGGTGTCGCCGATGACCCAGCGCACAGTGTCGCCGGCCGAGACGGAGACGAGCTGCTCGCCTTCCTGCAGGGCGACGTCGGTCACCTTCCCGGGCGAGGCGTAGACTTGGTAGAGCGCGCCGGCCGCATACGGCCAGACCTGGGTCGCGTTGATGTAGCCGTACCGCGACGGCTGCACGCGGGCGGCGCGGTTGGCGAGGGAGACGCGGGCCTGTGGGTCGGCGGGCTCGGGCGCGCTCACGGCGCGGCCGACCGGCGGCTTGAGCTGGCCGGGCAGCGGCAGCGGCGTCGGCACCTGAACGATCTCGACGGGCTTGGGCGGATCGATCAGCGCGACCGGAGCGGCCGCTGGCTCGTCGAGGCCGATCTCCGGCGGCGGCGTGCCGTGAGCACAGGCGGCGAGTGCTAAGACCGATGCGGTCAGGCTCAGGACACGGGATGTCTGGATCAGGGTCATGCACGCTCTCCTCATGACCCACCGAGCTCCCGGCTCCAGTTCAGGCCGTTGACGTAAATGCCGAGCGGGTTTTTGCGCAGCTGCGCCTCGTTGCCGGGCGGCTGCAGCACGATCGACAGGATGGCGGTCCAGCGGTCGGTCGCGGCCAGCGCCCCGTTCTCGTAGCGGCGCTCAATCCAGCGCACCTGGAACGAGCCGGGCGAGGCGCGCACGACGCTGACAATCTCGACCGCGACTGACTGCTTGCCGACCTTGCCGAACGGGTCGTTGACGCGGGCGTACTCGTTGAGCACCGCCGCCCCCCGGTCGGTGGCGTAGTCGTAGGCTTCGAGCCAGTCCTGGCGCACGACGATCGGGTCGAGCGGCAGCGCGCGGACGTCGTTGATAAACCGCGCGAGGTGGTTGGCGATGTGGGCGTCGCTCGGCTTGTAGCTCTCCGCCGCCGCGCCGACCGCACGCACGTCGCCCTGCTTGTCGACCTCGACCACGTAGGGCGTGATCGAAGAGTGGCCGGCCTGCCAGAGCAGGCCCGATCCCATCAGCACCGACAGGCCGAGCGAGCCGAACGCCATCAGCCGCCAGTTGCGGGCCTGGGCGCGCGAGGCGCCGAGGCGCTCGTCCCAGACCTGGCCGGCGCGCTGGTAGGCGGTCTCGGGTTCGGGCGTCTCGGAGTAGCGGACGCCGGCTCGCTTGAAGCGCATCGATCAGATCTCCTCTTCGGAGCGGAGAGTAGGTGACGTGCCCGAGCCGCCGCTGTCGCCAGAGCGGAGCGCGTGCGCGGCGGCGTCGACGCCGCGCCGGGCGCTCTCGCCACGGCGAAGGTCCTTAGCCCAGCGCGGCGCGGCCTCGGCCGTACCGGAATCGGTGCCGCCGGCACCTCCGCTTCCCTTCCCGGCAGAACCCGCGGTCCAGACACGCCGGGCGGTCGAGCGGACGCTGTCACCAGCCGCGCTAGCGCTGGCGCGGGCCATGCCCGCCATGCCGGCGCCCGCACGACCGAAGCCCGAGACGCCGGACGCGGCCGCGCCTTCGGCGTAGGCGGCACGGGCGCCGCCCGCCATCGAGGTCGCGGCGCGCATGCTGCCCATCGCGGCGCCGCCAGCGAGCCGCGCACCCGCAGCCGCACCGATGCCGCCGGCGGCGAGCAGGCCCGCACCGGCCGCGGCCGCGCCGACGGCAGAGCCGGCGCCGAGCTGTGGCGCGCCAGAGACAAGGCCGTTGGCGATACCAGGGCCGAAAATGCCGAGGCCGAGGAGCGCGATCGCCCCGAGAACGATTGCGAGCGCCTCGGAGATGTCGGGATCGGTGCCGCCGGCCGACTGGAACTGGCTGAACAGGCCGGTGCCGATGCCGACGATGACGGCCAGCACCAGCACCTTGATGCCGGAGGCGACGACGTTGCCGAGCACCTTCTCGGCCAGGAACGAGGTTTTGCCCCAGAGCGCGAACGGCACGAGCACGAAGCCCGCGAGCGTGGTCAGCTTGAACTCGAGCACGCTGACGAAGAGCTGCACCGCGAGCACGAAGAAGCTGATGATGACGATGATCCAGGCGATGAACAGGACGACGATGGTGTCGATGTTGGTGAACACCGACGGGAAGCCCGCGAGCTTGCCGATCTCGGTCAGCATCGGTTGCGCGGCCTGGACGCCGACCTGGGCGAGCCGGCCGGGCTGGAGCAGCTGGTCCGCGCCGAGCGACGCGCCCGACGCCTTCAGGCCGAGGCCAGCGAACGACTTGAAGATGACGCCGGCGAGGAAGTTCCAGTTACCGATGATGAACGCGAACGCGCCGACGTAGAGGATTTTCTTGACGAGGCGGGGCATCACCTCCTCGCCGCCCATCGCCCAGAACAGGCCGGCGAGCGTGATGTCGATCGCGACCAGCGTCGTCGATAGGTAGGCGATCTCAGGCTGCAGCAGCCCGAACCCGCTGTCGATGTAGCGCGAGAAGGTGTCGAGGAAGCGGTCGATGACCGACAGGTCGTTCACGGCCGCCGGCTCACAGCACGCGAGACGGACGCGGCCGCGGGTGCGCCTTAGGCTTGCCGGGCGACATCGAGGCCGGTGCGGCAGGCGTTGACGGCTTCGCCGCCGGGCGGCTCGGATACGGCTCGGCCCGGTGCGGCGTGTAGCGCACGCCTGCGCCGCGGAACCGCAGGCGGATCGCCTGCGCCGCTTCCCGGCACAGCGCTCCGGTCGCCCAGGGTTGGTTCGTCTTGCAGCCCGCCTGCACTATGTCGAGGCGCTTCGGGTCGGCGAGGAGGCTGCGGGCGTCCTCGGCGTGCGCCTGGTGGACTGCCATGCCGAGCGCGAAGCCTGCGCCCAGGCCCAACGCGAGCTGGACGGCGTAGCGGCGAATGCGCTCGCGGGTGAGGAGCGCGCTCATTGCGGGTACACCTGGACAGGCGCGGGCGTGTAGCGGACGCCCGCGCCCTGGAAGCGCTGGCGGTTGGCCTGACCCTCCTGATCGGCTTCCAGCATCCGCGCCTGCTCGGTCGCGGTGGCGCGGCTCTGCGCCAGCGCGAGCTGCTGCGACTGCATGGTCTGCTTGGCCATGAGCGCCAGCAGCTGATTGGTCGCCTGGGTCGCCTGCAGGATGCCGACCGCGCCCTGGCTCGAGCCGACGACCTGGCTGAGCGTCGCCTGATCGCCGGTGATTGACGCGTTCACCTGCGCCTGCATGCCGAGCGTCGTGCTGAGCGCCTCGAGCGAATTGTTCCAACGTGTGCGCGCGGCCGCGACCGTCTGGTCGAGCGAAGTGTTGGCGCCGGCGCCGCTCGGGTATTGCTGGCGGAACTGCTGGTCGAGCTGGCCGACCTGCGTGGTCAGCCCCTGCGCCTGGGCGATCAGCGCGTTGGTGCGCGCGATGTCCTGCTGCAGCATCGCGAGCGGCGAGTAGGCGAGGCTCGCGAGGTTCTTGCCCTGGTTCACGAGGCTCTGACCCTGGTTGAGGATCATTGTGGCCTCGTTCTGAAGGCTTTGGATCTGGTTGTTGATCTGCTGGAGCGTGCGCGCTGCTGTCAGCACGTTCTGGCTGAAGTTGGACGGGTCGTAGACGACCCACTGCGCGCTGGCGGGCGCGGGCGAGAGCGCCCCCGCGGCGGTGATCGCGAGCACGACCGCCAGCGCCGCACCCTTCCTCTTCGTGGTCATGCCGATGGCTCCTTGATGCCCTGCAGGTGGAAGTCGGTGAGAAGGTCGGCCGCCCAGTCGAGGCCGCGTGCGCGGAGCCAGGTCGCGGCGAAGTCGGCCGGCCAGGCCGCGAGCGCGGTGTCGATCAGGGCGTGGTCGCGCGGGGCGGAGGCGGCGACGAAGGCGAGCGCGACCGGCCCGAGCCCGAGGTCGAACAGCCGGTTCCCGCGCGCGCTCTGGACGTAATAGTCGCGCTTGGGCGTGGCGCGGGCGACCATCTCGATCTGACGGGCGTTGAGTCCGAACCCCTCGTAGATCGGCCGCAGCTGCGGCTCGACCGCCTGGGGCGACGGTAGGAAGATGCGGGTCGGGCAGCTCTCGACGATGGCGGGCGCGATGGCCGAGCGCTGAATGTCGGCGAGCGACTGGGTGGCGAACACCACGCCGACGTTCTTCTTGCGCAGCGTCTTCAGCCACTCGCGGATGCGCGACGCGAACACCGGATCGTCGAGGAACACCCAAGCCTCGTCGAGGACGAGCAGCGTCGGGCGGCCGTCGAACTGCGCCTCGAGCCGGTGGAACAGGTAGGTTAGCACCGGCAGCACCACGCTGCGCGCATGGAGCAGGTCCTCCATCTCGAACGCCTGAAGGTCGCCGAGCGCGAGGTCCTCGTGATCGGCGTCGAGCAACCGCCCGAAAGGGCCGTCGAGCGTGTAGGGCTGGAGCGCCTGGCGCAGCTTGTTGGACTGGAGCAGTGTGGCGAGGCCGGACAACGTCCGCTCTTCGACCGGCGCGGAGCCGAGCGAGCCCAGCGCCGACCATACCGCATCCTTCACTTCCGGCGTGACCTCGATGCGCTCGTGCCCGAGCAGCGCCTGCACCCACTCGGCAGCCCAGGCGCGCGCGCCCGGGTCGTCGACGGTCCGCAAGGGCTGGAACGTCAGCCCACCTTCGAGGCCGAGGTCGTGGAACTGGCCGCCGAGGCCGAGCATGGCGGCGCGGATCGATCGGCCCTTGTCGAAGACGTAGATCCGGCTCTCCGTATATTTCCGGAACTGTAGGATCAGGGTCGCGAGCAGCACCGACTTACCCGCGCCGGTCGGACCGACGACGAGCGCGTGGCCGACGTCGCCGACATGGGTGGTGAGCCGGAACGGGGTCGCACCCTCGGTGCGGGTGATGAGCAGCGGCGGCCCGTCGAGATGCTCGTTGCGCTCGGGGCCCGCCCACACGGCCGAGAGCGGCATGAGGTGGGCGAGGTTCAGCGTCGAGACGATGGGCTGGCGGACGTTGGCGTAGACGTGGCCGGGAATGGACGAGAGCCATGCCTCGACCGCGTTCAGCGTCTCCGGGCTGGTCGTGAAGCCGCGGCCCTGGATGACCCGCTCGACCGCCTTCAACCGTTCCGACGCGGCGCGCTCGTCCTCGTCCCACACGACAACGGTGGCGGTCAGGTAGCCGAACGCGACTTGGTCGGAGCCGAGCGTCTGCAGTGCCTCGTCGGCATCTACCGCCTTGTTGGCGGCGTCGCTGTCGACGAGCGGGCTCTCCTGCTGGAACACCGTCTCGCGCAGCAGGGTGACGATGCCCTTGCGCTTGGCGAACCATTGCCGGCGCAGGCGGCCGAGCTCCTTCTCGCCGTCCGCCTTGTCGAGGAACAGGAACCGCGTGCTCCAGCGGTATGGGAAGCCGAGCCGGTTGAGGTCGTCGAGGAGCCCCGGCCAGGTCGAGGCCGGGAAGCCGCGCACGGTGAGCACGCGCAGGTGCGAGGCGCCCAGCATGGGCTCCAGACCGCCGGTCAGCGGCTCGTCGGCGAGCAGCGCGTCGAGATAGGCAGGGGTCTCCGGGACCGCGACCGCATGGCGGCGGGTCGAGACTGTGCCGTGCAGGTAGGTGAGCGTTTCCGCGTCATCGAGCCAGGCGAGCTCGGGCAGGAACCCGTCGAGCAGCGCGCTGACGCGATCGCTCGCCTCGACGAAGGCGGACATCTGCTCGCGCCAGTCGACCGCTGGGCGGTCGGGTGCATCCAGCATGAGCGCGCCCGCGCGTGCACGGCCCTCGGGCGACGGCAGATAGACGAGGGTGAGGTGGTAGGCGCTCTCGAACAGCTCGCCGACCTCGTCGAAGGCCGCGCGGCGCTCCTGGTCGACCAGCCACGACAGCGCATCGGGGAAGGTCGAGGCGGGATAGGGCGCGGCCTGGCGGCGGTCCGCCTCGACGAACAGCGCCCAGCCGGTGCCGAGCCGACGCAGCGCGTTGTTGAGCCGGGCGGTCACCGCAACCAGCTCGCTCTCGGTCGAGCTGTCGAGGTCGGGGCCGCGGAACCTGGCCGTGCGCTGGAACGAGCCATCCTTGTTGAGGACGACGCCGGGCGCCACGAGCCCGGCCCAGGGCAGATAGTCGGACAGGCTAGCTGAGCGGCGGCGGTACTCGGCGAGGTTCAGCATGGGTCAGGCGTCCAGGAAGCCGCGGTGCTTGATGTGGCGGGCGAACACCTGCGGGAACTGCGGCTCGACCCGTGCCGCCCAGACCGCGAGCATGTGGCCGACGATCCAGAGCGCGACCCCGGCGATCCAGAGCTGCAGGCCGATGCCGACCGCGGCGGCGAGCGTGCCCACCGAGATCGCGACCGTGCGCGGCGCGCCGCCCATCATGATCGGCTCGGTCAGCGAGCGATGCAGCGGCACCTCGTAGCCGTCGGGGAGCGCGGCGCGGTTCACGAGACCAGTGCTCCGCCGCCGAACGAGAAGAACGACAGGAAGAAGGACGAGGCCGCGAACGCGATGGACAGGCCGAAGATGATCTGGATCAGCTTGCGGAACCCGCCCGAGCTGTCACCGAACGCCAGCGTCAGGCCGGTGGTGATGATGATGATCACCGCGATGATCTTGGCAACCGGTCCCTCGACCGAGTCGAGCACCTTCTGAAGCGGCGCCTCCCAGGGCATCTGCGAGCCGGCCGCATAGGCGGGCGCGGAAAGCAGGCCCGACAGGACGATGGCCACTGATGTGGCAAGCCGGGCCCGTGCGTTTCCGTAGAGGCGTGAAGGCGTCATTGTGGGTCTCCGTGGGGGTGGGGGTCGGTCGAGGTGAGGAGGTCGAGGCGGTAGCCGTCGGGTCCGAGCCCGGTGACGCGGGCGATCTCGCGCACGCGGCGGTTCGAGCCGCGCCCGGCGATGAACGCGACCACGTCGACCGCCTCGGCGATGAGCTGCCGGGGCACGGTCACGACCGCTTCCTGGATGAGCTGCTCGAGGCGGTTGAGCGCGCCCGCAGCCGAGCCCGCGTGGACGGTCGCGATCCCGCCGGGGTGACCGGTGCACCAAGCCTTGAGGAGGTCGAGCGCCTCGGCGCCGCGGACCTCGCCAACGACGATCCGGTCGGGCCGTAGCCGTAGCGTCGAGCGGACGAGCTCGGACATGGAGGCGACGCCGGGCTTCGTGCGGAGCGCGACTTGGTCGTCGGCGAGGCACTGAAGCTCGCGCGTGTCCTCCAGGATCAGCACGCGGTCGCCGGTGCGAGCGACCTCGTCGAGCAGTGCGTTGGCGAGCGTGGTCTTACCGGTCGAGGTGCCGCCCGCGATCACGATGTTGAGCCGCTCGCGGACGGCCTGAGCGAGGTAGGCGGCCTGCGCAGGCGTCAGGATGCGATCGGCGACGTAGCGGTCGAGCGTGTAGACGAGGCTCGCGCGCTTCCGGATCGCGAAGGTTGGCGCCGGCACGACCGGCGGGATCAGGCCCTCAAACCGTTCGCCGCTCTCGGGCAGCTCGGCCGAGACGATCGGACATTCCTTGTTGACCTCGACCCGGACGTGCGCGGCGACCAGGCGGATGATGCGGTCGCCGTCCTCGCGGGAGAGCTTGAGACCGGTCGGCGCACGGCCGCTGCTCAACCGATCAACCCAAAGCGTCCCGTCGGGATTGAGCAGCACCTCAACGACGTCGGGGTCTTCCAACGCTGAGGCGATCGCCGCGCCCATGGCGCTGCGCAGCATCTTGATCTGCCGGGCGGCCACGGAAGGCGCCGGCAAGGCCACGGGACGGATCGGCTCGACGACGCTCATGGCGTCGCCTCATCGCCGCGCGCGCCCGCGCTGTTGAGGGAGGTTTGCGGCGCGTCCCCTTTCTCCTCGCCGTCCAAGCCGAAGAACTTCGACTGGCTGGTGAAGACCTCCTCGTGAACCTCCTTGACCAGGCTGCGTCCCTTCTGAAGGTGACGGGCGAGCTGGTCGACGAACTGCTGGAAGCGCTCGCGCCCTTGCGCGCGGGCCGCGTCCTGGTGCGCGGCCGGGATCGGTGCGTTGACGGTCAGCGTGTAGCGGACGAACAGCGCGACAGTCTCGATCAGGATCGTCTGGTCGCGCTCGAGCCGGTCGAACTGCCGGGTCAGCTTGTCGAGCCGCTTGGCGATGGCCGCCTCACGCCGGTCGCCGCCGTCCGGCGACAGGTAGGACGAGAGCGCGGCGGCGATGATCGCCGACTTGGACACGCCTTTCATGCCCGCCAGCTGGGCCAGGCGCCGGGCGTGGTCGGGCTCGAGGAAGATGTTGAGGCGGGCGCGGCTCACAGCGCGATCCCGTCATCGGGATCGAGCGCCGCATTGCGCGCCGCCCGCGCGAGCTGGCGGTCGCCGGCGCGCACGGCGCGGACGCGCTCCTCCTCCATCCCGGCATCGTCGTCGTCGAGAAGCGAAGCGAGGTCGCGTTGCGGCTGGTCCTCGACCGGCGCCGCCTGCGGCATGGTCATGTCGAGCTCGGGCTGGCGACGCAGGCCACCCTCGTCCTCGTCCATCGCCGCGGCCGCGAGCCGGGCGGCGTCGGCCGCAGCCGCGTCGAACGCGCCTGACCAGTCGTCACCTCGCGCGGCCGGCCGGTCGATGTAGTCGCCGGCCGTGAGCGCCGGCGCAGGCAGCAGCCGCGGCTTGAAGTTGGCGTCCGAGTAGAAGCGCAGCTTCTTGGCGCGGACCGGCGGGTGGCCCGACACCATCACCACCTCGTCGTCGGGCGGGAGCTGCATCACCTCGCCAGGCGTGAGCAGCTGGCGCGCGGTCTCCTGGCGCGACACCATGAGGTGGCCGAGCCACGGCGATAGCCGGTGGCCGGCATAGTTGCGTTGCGCGCGAAGCTCGGTCGCGGTGCCGAGCGCGTCCGAGATCCGCTTTGCGGTGCGCTCGTCGTTGGACGCGAAGGCAATCCGCACGTGGCAGTTGTCCAGGATCGAGTTGTTCGGCCCGTAGGCCTTCTCGATCTGGTTGAGCGACTGCGCGATCAGGAACGAGCGCAGGCCATAGCCCGCCATGAAGGCGAGCGCGGACTCGAAAAAGTCGAGCCGGCCGAGCGCCGGGAACTCGTCGAGCATGAACAGGACGCGATGCTTCCGCGCGGCGCCATCCTGGTTCTCCAAGCTCTCGGTCAGCCGCCGGCCAATCTGGTTCAGGATCAGCCGGATCAGCGGCTTAGTGCGGCTGATGTCGGACGGCGGAACGACGAGGTAGAGCGAGACCGGGTGCTCGCCCGCGACGAGGTCGGCGATGCGCCAATCGCAGCGCGACGTCACCGCCGCCACGGTCGGATCGCGGTAGAGCCCGAGGAACGACATGGCGGTCGAGAGCACGCCCGAGCGCTCGTTCTCCGATTTGTTCAGCACCTCGCGCGCCGACGACGCCACCACCGGATGCACGCCGCGCGAACCGAGGTGCGGCGTGGTCATCATCAGCTTGAGCGTATGCTCGAACGGATGCTTGGGATCGGAGAGGAAGTTGGCGACGCCGCAGAGCGTCTTGTCCTCACCGGCGTAGAGGACGTGGAGGATGGTCCCGACCAGCAGCGAGTGGCTGGTCTTCTCCCAGTGGTTGCGCTTCTCGAGCGCGCCTTCCGGGTCCACCAGCACGTCGGCGATGTTCTGGACGTCGCGCACTTCCTGATCGCCGCGGCGGACCTCGAGCAGCGGGTTGTAGGCGGCCGAGTGCGGGTCGGTTGGATTGAGGTAGAGGCAATGCGAGAAGCGCGACCGCCAGCCGGCGGTGACCGTCCAGTTCTCACCCTTGATATCATGGATGACCGACGACCCGGTCCAGGACAGCAGTGTCGGGATGACGAGGCCGACGCCCTTGCCCGAGCGGGTCGGCGCGAACGCCATGACGTGCTCGGGGCCGTCGTGGCGCAGGTAGTGCTCGTCGGCGCGGCCGAGGAAGACGCCGGCCGCGTTCAGCAGGCCCGAGCGCTTCAGGTCACGCGGGGTCGCCCAGCGCGCCGAGCCGTAGGTGGTGACGAGCTTGGCCTGCCGGGCGCGCCAGACCGAGCCGATGATTGCGGCGAGCGCGCCGGCGACGCCGCCCGAGGCCGCGACATAGGCACCGCGCTGGAAAACGTCGGGCGCGTAAGCGTCGAACTGGAACCACCACAGGAAGAACCGCCAGGGCTCATAAAGCGGCACGCCGTGCAGCACGGCCCATGGACGCCCGAGTTCGGCCTGATAGCCGAGCGATGATGCGGTCCACTGGGTGGCCAGCATTAGGGCAAGCGTCACGATGCCGAACACGACGGCGATCTGACCGAGAAGGACCTTGGTCGGGGTCATCCGACCGCCTCACGCGTAAGAGTTCACGTGCTCCAGACGGCACGCTTGGCGCGAGGGTTGATGAACGAAGCGGCAAGCGTCAAAGACGCCGCAAGTCTATATATAAACGTCGAAAATCCGAAATCTAGTCCGGTCGCATCTCGTATATGCCGGGCGCGTTACAGGTGAAAGGGGCGTGGGTGGAGTTTCTGCATCAGCTTGCAGGCGTCACGCAAAGAGACCTCGGTGGGGCGCTCTGTCCGGAGGGGAGCAGCTGCAATCGGTGCGGTGACGGTTGTTGTAGGGAGCGGGAGCAGAAGTGTGGCTGTACGAGCTGGCGCGTTGGCGGGCTCTGGCCAAATATCGTCGTTCCTGCAGCATAAATATCGTCGTTCCTGCAGCATCATGTCGGCCAGCCCCTCCTTCGTCTGGGGCGGCAGATCGGCGGTAGGCACACCGGTTGCCAACGGTTTGCTGGAGCAGCCCGTTCCTTTGCGAAAGAGTCACAGCAGGCTACTTTGCCCGTACGCCCGCCAACCCGACAGCTGCGGCGACGTAAAACCCGCCCGTCAGCCGGTTCCGTAACGACCCGCGCGCAGCAAGCAGCGGGCGCAGCCAGCCGGCCGCTAGCGCCCAGCAGCAGTCATGCACGGCCGCGATGGTCAGGAGCGTCGCGGAGAGCAGCAGCATTTGGCCGAAGAGATGCGGGCCGGGCGTGATGAACTGCGGGAAGAACGCGCCGTAGAAAAGCAACGACTTGGGATTCGTGAGCGAGACGATGACGCCTCGCGCGAAGATCACGCGCGCCGATCGCGGTTCCGGCGCGACCCTCGTCAGATCGAGCGCTGGCGCGCGCCATGCGGTGACCCCCAAAAGGCGAGGTAGGCCACACCCGCCCACCGCACCCACTCGAAGAAACGGCCCGCCAGGATCAGCGAGCCGGTCATGCCCAGCGCGATGAACGTGATTTGGGGCAGCAGCGCAGCGGCCGTCGTGCCAGCGACCGTCACCAGGCCGAAACGCCGCCCATAGGCCAGCGAGTTGGCCACGATGAGCGCCACGTTGGGGCCGGGAATCACGACCAGGATGACGGTCGCGGCGACGAAGGCGAGGTAAGCGCTGATCGGCACTCCGCTAAGCCGCTACGAGCGGCGTACGTGTTTCCAGGGCACGTAGCACGTCATCTGTGCTGACGATGGTGGCGAACTCCTCCGAGAGGTCGCTGAGCGCGGCGGCGTGCACTTCGGCCGCGCGCCGCATCCTGCCGTCCAGGCCCATCCGGTCGAACGTCGCGGTCGCGTCCTCGACCAGATACACCATAAAGCCGAGATTGCCGGCCATGCGTACCGTGGTCGAAACGCAATGGTTCGTGGTCAAGCCGACCACGAGCAGCGTATCGGCGCCAGCGTCGCGCAGATCCTGTTCCAGCGTGGTCCCGATAAAGGCGCTGTTGACCCCTTTTACATGGACCGGCTCGCCAGCTGCGGGGGCAGCTTCGGGCTTGGGATCATGCCCGGGTGTGCCGAGAAAGAAGGTGCCCGCGGGAGACCGGGACGAGTGAAGTGTTGATTTCCACTGAGAGCTGTGAAGGGCGGTGACAAACCCGGCCACAGGAACGCCGGCGCAGTGCTGGCG
>NZ_CAXSHM010000017.1:0-72230 GCF_964237335.1 uncultured Sphingomonas sp. | reverse complement strand
CGCCAGCACTGCGCCGGCGTTCCTGTGGCCGGGTTTGTCACCGCCCTTCACACCGCAACATTGAGACTGTTGCTTTCGAAGGTGGCCTGCCGCTCCTCGACAATGTCGAGCGGCTTGCCCTCCTTCAGGGGCGCATACTTATCGACCTCGTCGCACAGCACGAGCCGCACCGGCCGGCGTGCGAGGTTGTCGGGGCTGCCAGCGCCGACGATCCCGAGAAACCCGCCCGGGAACGCCTTGTAGTCGAGCGTGTCGCCGGCCGAGCGGGTCTTAGACGACCCGACGAGACTGCGCAGCTTGGGGGTCGCCTTGATGAAGGGGCTGATCCGCTCCTTCGAAAACTGGGTAGCGCTGGCATCCTTCGGCTGGACGATCAGGATCGGACACGGATCGAGGTGAATGTGGTAGCCGAGCAGGTTCTCGATCAGCGTCGTCTTGAGCAGCTGCGTCGCCACCATGGCGGTGATCTTGCGCACGCCCGGCTCAGTTGCGGCCAGCATGGGCCCGCGTGCGATCTCCACGCGCGCGGTCCGGTACTTTCCCGACGTGCTGCCGGCTTCGCCCGCCAGCACTCGGACATTGTCGGCCCAGTCGGGAATGCTGATCCTGGGCGGGGGGGTCCAGCCCCGGCGCGCTGCCCGAGCGAGCCTTTCAGCCTTCGTCGGTTCCGGCCCAGTCGAGGTCGGGCTCGCCGAGCTCGTCGAGCTGCTGGTGGACATAGGGCTTCAGCGCCTCCGCCAGCGTCGAGCCGTCGATGTCGAGATCTGCGGCGATCAGCGGCGCGAATCGGCCGGCCCAAGCCTGCCAGGCGTCGCGAGCGGCCCGGCGATCTTTGAAGATGACCTGCTCGGCCACCTCGAGCTCGACCAGCGTGCCAGCTTCCTTCTTCGCCGCCAGCAGATGCTTCAGCGCGAGGGCGTTCTCCTTGATCGCGTTGGCTTCGACCTTGGACCGGAACTGCCCGGCGAGAAGCTGCTCGATAAAGCCGCCGGCGATGACCTCGTCGATCTCGCCGTCCTCGACCGCGCTGGCGAGATCAGCAACCGCCTCGTCGACCGCGGCCGCTACCTCGGGCGCAACCACCCCCCGCAACCGGCCGCTGGTTGCGGGGTCGGTTGCGGGGGTCGGTTGCGGGTCAGTTGCGGGGGGCTTGAAGCGCCCCAGCCCCGCATCGCGCATCCGCTTGTCGGACGCTGCAACATCGACCAGATCGCCGCTAAGTACCAGCGCGCCTGAGCTTTTCCACCGCGTCGCCGCTTGGCGCTTGACGCCGTGCAGCTTGGCGAACGCGGTCAGCGAGACGAGCGTCATAGGCGTTTACCCCGCAACCACCCGCAACCGGTTGCGGGGAGCGCAACCACTTTTTCGAACCCGTAGCTGGGGAAGGCCCGGGGCGCGCAATACCCACGCTTCGATAGGGGGGTAGGAAGGACCCAAACGGCCTAGGGGTGGTAGCCGCCGGCCGCCCGGGCGGCCGCCACTGACCGACCCGCGGCATGCCATGGGAGGCGGTAGGGGTGGCACCGTCTCGTGATGGTGATGCGATCTGCGCCGCGCGCGCCGTGCGTCCATTCGACCCGCAGCGTTCGGCCCGCGCGGGGCGCCAGCCACCAGGCGAGATGGACGAAGCTCCAAGGAATCATGGTCAACTCCGCTTCGGCTGCATCGCGGTGGCGAGCGCCTGTTCCATGACGGGCCGCGCATTACGCGCCACGTAGGCGCGGGCGCGGCCGTAGAAATTGAGGTGCTTCGCCACCGGCGTGGTGTCCTCGAACTCGATCAGCAGCTTCAGCTTCGCCGTGCCGGGGACCGGCGCGCCCTTGGTTCGCCGCGGAGCCGCAGTGCGCTGCCACACGCCCGACACGAGCCCACGCTTCGTCTGCACCTTACCGATGAAGACGCCCGGCTTGTCCTTCAGCCGAGCCAGCGCGCCCTTGGTGAGGTTGCCGTACTGATTGGTGCGCGCGCCGATCGGCACGAGCATCCCCTTCTTGCCGCCGAGCGAGCGATCGCCGCCGACGACATAGGGCGCGACGTAGCCCGCCTGGATGTCCTTCACGAACACCGTCGCGACCAAGTCCCGCTTCGTGGCGGGCTTCTTGGCGAACGCATTCTTCGTGAAGGGCGTGGCTTTGTCGAAGGTCTTTGCCTCCTCCTCGACCTCGACGACCTGCACGCCGGCGGCGAGCTGCGTCAGGCCGAGGGCGCTGGCGAACGCAACTTGGCCGCCTATATCGCCGAGCGCGCGTTGCGCTGGCCGAAGGTCAACCTTGATCGCGAGCATGATAGTTCGCCCGGAGATGCGCTCGCCGCGACTGTGTAGTCTTCAGATCAGTCGATCAGGCACCTAGCCGCAAGCCGGCCCGTCTCGCGATCATGGAACCCTACGATATCCACTCGCGTCGCGTACCGCTTCAGCGGGTCATCAAACGCGAGCACGCGATAACTTCCGCCCTGAGCGGCGACAGAGAAACCGCCTTCTATTGATTCGGCAGTCGTCCCAAACGCCTGCCCCATGCAGCTCGCGACCGCCTGCGTTGCCTTGGCCGTCAACATCGGATCAGTACCGGCAGCAGACCGCGGCACGTGATCGATGTCGTCGCGGGAGCCCAAGATGCATCCCGACAGCAAGAGCGCGCTCGTGATCGCTGGTAGAATGAGCTTCATTACGGTCTCCGTTCAGCGGAGCCCTATGAACGATCGTGGAACGTGTTGCACTAGCTCGCGATCATCAGCCGTTCGCTTGGACGGTGCCGGCCTGAGTCACGGTCTCGATCAGGAAGGTATCGCCAGCACGGACTAGATCTCGACGCCGAGACCTTTCAGGTCCGCCTCGATCCGACGCAGGCGTCCGTTCATCTCGCCGACGATTACAGGCCGCACCAGGTTGTGCACGGTGGCGTCGAACGCGGCGCCGTTGAATTGCACGGCGAGCCCGCGACCCGTGGTGAGCAAGTCACGCTGCACAATGAGCCTGTCGCGCTCGGCAACGAGCCGGTTGAGCATAGCGAGTTGATCGAGCCGCATGGTCACGCCGTCGCCAGATCGATCGAGATCGCGCGCCAGGCGCCGTCGGGCGCGTCTCGCTCGTAGAAACGAACGTATGTGCGCGATCCGATCACGCGAATGCTTTCGCGGATCGCCTCCATGGCGCGAACCCAGCGCGCGTCCTGGATCTCCACGCGGAGCAGCATGAACAGCTCGGCGCGGTTGATCTGACCCTGCTTGTCGACCGAGAAGACGCGGTTGACGAGCGCGCGCAGCTCGGCGCCGCTGCCGGCTGCCCATTCGGAAAGGCATTCGTCGATCAGCGTCTTCGCCGCCTGCAGCTCGGGGCCGAACTCGATCAGATCGGCGACCTGGACCTGCACCTTCAGACAGCCGTCGAAGCTGGTGAGCGTCACGTTGCCCTTGGCGCCGCCGATCGCCGCGCCATACTGCTGGGCGATCAGCGCCTGCAGCGCGCCGACGTCGGCGAATGTCTCGCCTTTGAAGGCGCGGATTAGCGCGGAGAGCACCTTGGCGCGATCGGTGATCCCGCGCACCGTCTCATCCATCAGGAGATCGGCGGCCTTGATGGTCGTGAGCGGGACCAGGCTGCCCTTCGCATCGCGCAGGTATAGGTCTCCGCCGACCTCGATCGCGGCAGGATGCGGGGTAGCCATTACCGCCGGCGCGTCCGATTACGACTGCAGATGTTTATGTCGCAGTCGCAATCGGTGAGCGCCCGCTCCTCGTGGTCTTCCTCAAACTGATCGACAAGCCAGCGCGCCGCCGCTTCGATTGTGGAGAAAGCCCACCTGCGGCTCGGCTCACCCGTGCCGCGCGTATGATCGTCGTAGAAGACGAACCCTTGCTCACCGGCGCGGAACGTCAGGCCGTTGCGCTTCAGTCGATCATCCATCTTCAGCTCCTCAGCTGGCGCCACCGCCGCGCGGGCGGCGATAGTCTTCAGTCAGGTCGCGCTGGCGGGCGACATCGGCGAAGCGGTTGAAGCCGATGACATTGGGCGCGGCATCGATCGCGGCACGGCGATCTGCCTCGCTCATCAGGCGCATTGCCTTCGTGCGCCGGCGCTGCTCGGCGTTGGAGATCTCGGCCACGATCAGGCTTGCTCGGCGTCGGGCTTCTGCTCGCCGACGCCGTTGAGCACATAGCCCTCGATCTCGGCGGCGACTCGCACAACCTCGTCGCTGATGGTCCCCATCGCAATCGCTTGAACGACGCAGAAGGAGCGCAGCCGCTGGCTGGTGGTCAGACAATCGTCATCGAACATGATGACTCTTCTCGGGAGCATGGCGGAGGCGCCCTCCGCCCCGGTCGTGAAAAGTGGCGGTTTTTCGCGCGTCAAAGCGGCCCAGATCAGGTGCGATACCCAGTCGGTACCCGCGCGCTAGACTGGCAGGCGCAGCTGCTCCACGGTCGCTGTCATGCGGCGCTGGCCTGCCGCCATCGCCTGCATGCCGGCGAGCGATCGCGCGAGCGCGACGGCCTCGTCGTGAGGAAGCAGCACCACCGTCTCGGGCTTGGCCTCGAGCTCCTTCAGCCACGCGGCGCCGTCGACGATCATCACCAGCCGCACCTTGTGCCGTCGGCCGACACGTACGCCGGCAGGCGGCATGGACGCGATGAGGGGCCGCGGTAGTGTTCCTTCAGCGCGCACCCGAGCGCGGCTATGGTCTCGATCATCGCGACGAGCCGATCATGCTCGGCCGCGCCACGCGGGCCCAGGCTCTCCAGACGCATCGCCTCGTCGACCTCGTCGCTCAGCTCGCGAAGCCGGTCGGCCGCCGTCGGCGCCGGGTGGCGCCGCTGCCCTGCATCATGGCCACGGGCAGCGGCGCGCCGCGGTAAGCCGGCGATGTCACTCTGCGACGGCTTGGGCGGCATTCTTGGCTCCGGAACGACGAAGGCCGCCAACTCCGGCGGGAGCGGCGGCCTTCCTGAGCCCTTCACCGGGCGCAGCTGTTGCGGAGTCGTATTTGCCGTCTGCACCGCGGTTTTGGGAGTGTGGATTTTGTCAGGTCCGCAATTTAGGCGAGCCGCGCCTGGGCCCGGTCGAGGTCGGCCTGATCGATCAGGCGACAGACGCGACCTATAACGCTGGGCCATAGGTCGAGCGCATCGATCAGCACCCGCTTGGCGCGATGCTCGCTCATCCCGTATCGCCGCGCCACGACGGTGTACCCGATGGTGTCGCCGACGATCATGTCAAGCACCGCACCGAGGGGGCCGCGTACCGCCTTGCGCCAGTCCCTGTACGCGATCTCACGCCGCACCTGGCTCAGCTTCTCCTCGGCAGCACCACCATGCCGCCCGTTATCGACCCGTGCCTCGTAGCTTGCCGACTTGGTCGTCACGTCGCGCGCGATGCGCTCGGCGACGCCGGCGATCTCCACTGCGGCCGCGAGCTGGCCGGCATCGATCGACCGGGTGTTGAACAACCGGGCAAGCGCACCCGATCGCGTGCGCGCCTCGACGCAAACCTCGTTCTCGATCGCGGCGTCCATCGTCGCCGGCGTCGCGTGACGCTTATGATCCCACCGCTCGGCCTGCGCCGCCTGCGCTGCCCGGAGCAGGCGATCCTCCTCCGTCGCGCGGGCCGCGCGGGCCGCGCGCTCGGCGGCGGCTGCTTCGTCGCGTTTTCGGTCTGCCTTGGTCGGCCGGCTGTTCCACCGCACCGTCGACGGCGCCGGTTGGAGCGCCGCCTTCGACGCTGCCTGCGCCGAGCGCCGATCGGCGCGCGCCTCGGGCAGGTACCGCCCTTCGATCGCACGCTGGACTTTCAGGTCCGTCCCGCTCCGCTCCAAGCCCGTCATTGCCGCCTCCGTCATCGCCTCCGGCGATCTGATCGATGTCGGGCATCATGGGCAGTGTGGAAAATGTAAGGGCGATCGTCCCGTACGGCGGCAGTCCTGCGGCGCTGGCGTCGAAGACCACATACCCAGCTGCTCGGGCCTTGCGCACCGCCTCGTCGACGTCGGACGGCAACTGCAATCCCCTAGCCTGGCCGCGAAGACGTCTCAGGGCGCCATCGACGACCAGCGCTGTCACGATGTCCCGGGCATGCTGGCGGTTGGTAAGGCCGCACCCAGCGGCGATGTTCGTGTAGCTGGGCGAGGATCCGTTATGGGCGCGGATGTACGCCGTGACGAAGTCGAGCACGATCGCCTTGCGTGACGACATCCGCGGCGTGAGACGCGGCTGCTCCATGTCGATCGGTTTGCCCACCCTGCGTGGAACATACGGTGAATGCTTCTAGAGCGCCAGCGGCACGGTTAAGTTGTCGGAGGGGGATTCGAGTCGCCGTGTCAGGCCACCTTTCGGCCGCGATCAGCGTTGATCGTGAAAGCCGTATGGATCAATACACCGGTGTGCGCAGTGTGGGTCATCGAGGCGAGAGCATACGCCAGTGGGTGACCGGCTTGGTCATTATCGCCGCGACGATCGTAGGCTTTTATGGTTTTGCGCAGCTATCTCGTGGGTGGACGTTGGTGATCTCGGTCGCGGTGCTGGCCGGACTACTCATTTTCTTCTGGATCGTCGGTCGAAAGGCTGGACCCAGAAGCCCGCGGTGAGAGAACCCGGACGATGCGTCGGCTCTCTGGCACATATTGCCAAGCCTTTCCGTCTAGCCGTTCCTTCCACTCCACTTCGACTTCCATGCGTACGCCCTCATGCAGGCTGATCGGTAGGGTTCCGTCAACGATGGCCTGAAGGAATGCGAGGTCTGTCACCTGCGCGGAAAACTTCACGCCATCGCGCGAAAATCCCCAATGGCGAGTACTGGCATAGAACGGCGCGTGCATCAGAACGACGCTCCAGACCTCCCGCTTGATTTCATCTGGCACTTGCGCCTCCTCGGGCGAGAAAAGCCCTCCGCGCATCGCAAACTGTGATCGGTCGATCTCGACGGCTGGCCCCCTGCCGTCCGCGCTTTTCACCACCACGCCTGTGATTGCCGGATCGCGTTCAAGCGCGCGATAGAACCGCATGGCCGATCGCGAGGCATGCGCGTCCACCTGAATCGATTTGGTCATGCCCTGCAACAGATCGCGGTCTTTCTGGCTCAGCGCCACGTCCTGCACCGGTGACCCAAGCTGGTGTTGCACGAAGCTTTGGAGCCCGGACGTTGCCACCGCGATCGCTAGCCCAATCGCCGCCTTCTTGAGATATGGAAACTGGTCGGCGCCGTGGCTGATCGTGCCCAGATGATCGTCTACAAGCTTCAGGATCTGCTTGAGGGAGCCTTCCTCCCGTCCAAGCAGTTCAACTCGAACGTCTGCATAAGGATCGATCGCCCGAGCGGCGGCACGAGCCAGATCTATCCAGGCGAGCAAGCTCTCGGCTGCGACTGCCGCATCGGCGTTTCGTCCCTCCTGCAGCCCTAGTTGCAGGATGATTTCACCATCATCATCCATCCGGGTGTTCCGCTCGCGATCCGATAACGTGGGAGCCTTCCACGCCCGGCTCCGGGGCACCGCCTTCGGCGGGCGTGTGGTTGTGGTCGATCAGCTCCGCAACGCCGTTGACGATCCCAAGGGTCAACAGGGCCTCGTCGCGGGTCAGCACGATGGTCCGGGCGTCTGGATCGGCCAACGCTGCGTCGAGGCGGCGAGCGAGATTAGCGCCGCGCCCGCGGCAGCCAGGCCGGCAGCCGCGGCGCCGACGATCGCCAACGCGGTGCGCAGGACTTTCATCAAAGCCACCGCGCCTGATGAACACCGAAAAGGTGCAGCACTGCATGCAACAGCCTCAACCGACCGATCAGATAGCCGATGACCACGGCGCACAGCGCGACGCGCCAGACGAGCCACCGACTGGTCGGGACAATCGACGGGGTCGCCGGGCGCTCGTCGGCATCCTCCGCCCAGGTGAATGGCTGTCCCTCACTAAGGTTGAGCGTGGCCATCCAATCGATGGGCGTGAACACCTCACCCGTTTTTGGATCGCTCATGTCCTGAACGCGATCGAGGCGAAATGAGCGAGTTGCCTTCGCCACCGAGCAGCGCGCTTGCAGATAGGTATTCGCCAACGTGCGTTTGCCATCTCCGACCAAGATCGCGAGCGGCATGACGGTGCGCAGCGATCTATCGTCCTTCCCGTCGACATACTCCAGGAGCACGGCCGTGGCCGTTCCTCGACGAAGTGGATGGCGCGTCATCAATCTTTCCTGCTAAGGAACAAACATAGAACGGAGAGGCGAGTCGCGGTGAGTACGCCCGTGTGGCGGGCCACCCCAGGGTGTGCGTTGGGGTGTGCCCAGTGCGAAGTCATGTGCGCCTCGCTCGCCGAGGCGCGGGCGCTGCGTTGGACAGATCTTCAGCAGGCTCGTCGTCGTCATCGACGTCGTCCGACTGCTCGAACCGAAGCGGACCTCGCAAGACACCAAGTCCGCTGGGAAGCAGCGTGGCGAGCTCATGAGCGAGATCGTCCTCGGGCATCTTCTGCCAGTCACCCAGTGAGCGAAGGTGGCCTAGAAACATACGCGTCAGCGCCGGCCGTGCAGGCAATGCCACCGGCAGCATGACGTGAACGACCTGAGGCTCTGGCGCTGGCGGTGGCGCGCCTTCGTCCGGATCGTCGATCTCTCCGGTTAGGTACTCAACTGTGGTAGCCAATTCGCGCGCAAGTCGCGTGAGGTGAGGCGACCACCGGTATGGCTTCCGAATAAGTCCGCTTAGCGTCGACTGTCGCATGCCGGCACGCTCTGCCAACGCCGACTGGGTTTTGATCCCGATCGCGATGCGTCGCTCTTCAATGCGCTCACCGATCGTCATCGAGCGGACGCTAACGGCGCACCGTTGAAAATATAGGCGATCATGCCGTTGACTGTTCTAACGGCATGCCGTTATCTGCTGCGCATGGCGATCGAGCACGACTCAGATTCGGCCCTGGCACGGGCAGTTCGCGCGGCAAACTCGCAGTCGGCTTTCGGTCGCATTGTGGGACGACGGCAGTCGACCGTTCGTGAATGGCTGCTTGCCGGCCAAATGCCTGCCGACGACGAAATGGTGATCAAGGTCGAGACCGCGACCGGCATCAGCCGCCACGACCTCCGCCCGGACATCTACCCGCGCGACGACGCCCCCGCCGATCACGACGCCACCCGCATGGAGCCGGCACGATGAGCGCAGGCCCGTATCCCGACGACAGCGCCGATCGGAAGCGTTTGACGACCCCGGTCGTCAGATCGGAGGAAGTGGAAGACTTTCTGGCGCCAGCTCGCTCGCCCGCACGATCCATTGCGCCAACTGGTTTCGGGCGTGTTCGTGCGGGTCTGCGTCGCCTCTTTTCCGGAGAGCGTGATGCATGATGTCATGGATAGCGCCGAGGTCGCCCGCGTCGATGACATGCCGCTGTGCGAGTACACCGCACAGCTCGAGCATGCCCGCTGTGAGCGCCGCAACGTGAGCCGCCGTTTCCTCGTCCATTCCCGAGTTCCTGTCTGTGTTCGCACCACGACAGTAGCCGGACGGGGAGCGGCGTCCAGCCGCTCCCCCGAAGGCTTCTTCGCCATCACCGCCCTTCCCCCTCTCGGCCGCTCGCAGACCGGCCGGGCCTCGCCGCACCTGTGCACCGGGCGAGGACGCAGTCTGCGCGGACCATGTCGGACGGGTCGGCGCCGGTTTCCTCCCTGTGCCGGCGCCGGCTTTCGGATGGGCTCGTCATCATGCGGCGTTGCAGCATGATGCGCCCTCACATCCAGCGGCGTTTCCGCACGATCACCGACTCATCCGTACTCGAGGCGTTCGGCACCAGCCTGCGCACGATCCGCGAAGAGGATCGCGCTACCAACGCGGACCTCGCGCGCGTGCTCGGCCGGAGCAAGGCGACGATCGAGCGCTACATAGCCGGCGACCGCGCGATGCCGGCGACGACGCTCGTGCGCGGCTGTCAGGAATGGGACGGCCGCCTCGCCGATCGCGCGTTCGCGCTGGCGGGCATGCGCATCGTTCCGATCGAGAGCGTCGAAGGCACCGACGGCCAAGCGCTCGCCGATCTCTGCGACCTCGCCGCCCAACTCGCCGAGGCGCTCCAAGACGGCATCGTCACCGATGACGAGCGCGCGCGCATGGCGCCGACGGTCCGTCACGTCGTCGCCGAGCTCGGCCGGCTGCACCGGCTGAGCTGCACCCGTCTGTTCGCGCCCGACACCAGCTGACGCGCGGCCGCCCGCCGCTCCCGCCCACCACCGCTCGCCCGGCCCGTCGATCACGCGATCCACGGGGCGGGAAACTGCTGCCCGGAGACTGCCGTGTCCGACACCGCCGCCCTTTCCGACTTCCAGGCCACCGCTTCCAGGATAGAGGCGGATCTCGACGCGCTGGCGCTGCGGCTGCGCAGCATGGCCGCGCATCTCCATGCCGTCCGCGCCGTCGGCATGCTCCACGCCGCGGTGCGCGAGATCGGCGCCGCGATCGTCGAGGAGCAGCTGCGCCCCGCCGCCGCGCCGGCGGCCGACCTGCCGCTGACCGTCGAGGTCATCAGCCCCGGCGCCGATCGCGCGGACGCGCTGGTCGCGTCGATCCCGCCCGACGTGACCGCGCTCACCGACAGAGCCGCGGCGATGCGGCTCGGCGTGTCATACGACGCCGTCGGCAGCCGCATCGTCGGCGAGGTCTTTCGCCGCGGCGGCTGGCGGCAGAACGGTCATGGCTGGTGGTTCCGGTCCGACTGTTCCGCTGATTCCGTCGTCGCCTCGGCGCTCGGCCGATGATGCCGCCGATCACGCCCGGCGCGTACCTGAAGCAGCGCCGCTGCGCCGCGCTGCTATCGGTCGCCGACGCCGCCGCCCTGCTGCCGACCGACCCCGCGACGCCCGAGCACGAGCGGGTGTTGCAGCTCGAGCTGATCGAGGCGGACGCGCAGCCGATGACGCTGACGACGATCATGGCGCTGCGCGCGGTCTACCACTTCGACCTGGAGGTTCTTGGTCGCTTGGAGGCGATCGCGCAGGGGCAGGACCTGCCGGCGCCAAGCCTCTGCGGGGTGTGCGGCTGGGGCACGACGTACGACCAGCTTTACTGGCCGGCGCTCGGCCTCTGCCACGCCTGCTACACCGCGCTCGCGCCCGAGGACGTCGCCGCCCGCGTCGCCGAGCGCGCGCACCCCGCCTTCCGGAGCGCTGCCGCGTGAGCCCGCTCGATCGCACCGTCGAGCTGCTCAGCCGCTGGAGCCCGACGATCGGCACGGTCGCGATCGCGGCCGTGCTGCAGGCGCTCGACATGCACCCGGCCGCCGTCGCCGTCGGCCTCGCCGCCCTGATCTTCGCCCTCCTGGCGCTGATCGATACCACTGTCCCGAGGAGCTGACCCGTGATCCACCAGCCCATCGTCCCCGCGCGGCCCGAGCCGCTCGACCTCACGCCGTACCTGACCTCCGACGAGGCGCCGATCTCGCGCCATCCGATGGCGCGCCCCGCGCCCGCTGGCGTGCTCCACTCACTCGTACTCCATGCGCGCACCAAGGCCGTTCAGGACCGCCTGGAGGCGGCCATCTATGCCGCGGGCGCACTGCTCGTGGTGCTGATCGCGTCAGGCTACATCCGCGCCGCGCTGGCGGGCCGGCTGTGATGGCCGCCACCACCCGCGACCAGCTGGTCGACATCGTGACGGACGCGCTCGGCTGCGAGCCCGCCACCGTGACCGATGCCGCCACGATGGCGACGCTCGGCGCCGACAGCGTCGACGTGATCGAGATCGTGATGCGCGCGGAGGACGAGTGCGCCGTCACCATCACCGATCAGGAAGCGGAGGGGCTCTCCACCTTCGGCGACCTCGTCGCCATCGTCGAGCGCAAGCGGGTGCCGGCGTGAGCCGGTGGGCCTTCTGGCGGCGCCCGCAGATACGCGATGTCCGTGGCCCGTGCGGAAGCTGGCGCGCGGGTGATCTTGCCGTCTGTCTCAGGAGCGACTGGCATGTGACATGCCCGCACAACCCGCAGGTCGGAGACGTGCTCCGGGTCGTCCAGGTCGACGAGGAACCGATCGAAGGCCTTCTGACGCGCTATCTCGCGTTTGAGCGGATGCCGGTGGATCATGCATGGGTTGCCCGCGCCTTCCGCAAGGCGGTCCACGACGACCGCCCCGCGTCGGCTGATTTCCACCTTACGAGCCAACAGCACGACCAGGTGCCGGCATGACCGACAACGTCTCCGCGGAGCAGCTGCGCCAGTTCATCGAGCGGATCGAGCGTCTCGAGGAAGAGAAGCGCGGGCTGCAGGACGACATCAAGGACACGTACGCCGAGGCGAAGTCCACCGGCTTCGACGCGAAGACGATGCGCTCGATCGTCCGCCTGCGCCGCATGGAGAAGCACCACCGCGACGAGGCGGACGCGCTGCTCGAGACGTACCGCACCGCGCTGGGGCTGGCGTGATGACGTTGTTCGAGGTCATCCGCGCCCGCCGGCCGAGTGACGCGCGGCGCGTCCTGTACCGCCTCACGCCTTTCGGGGCACGCCCCGCTACGCGTTGGGAGCAGATCAGGTATCGCATACGCAAGGCGCTGGGCTGGTGACTGCGCCCGACCTCTTCGGCCCGCGCCCGCCCGCCGATCGGCGAGTGCTGATGCACGTCGTCGACTCTGGCTCGTTCCCTGACGGGAAAGGCGCCGGCCGCTTCCGCTGCCGTCGGTGCGGGCACGACACCGGCTGGATCTATGCCGGACGCGGACAGGTGCGGCGTGGAATCGCTTGCCCAACCTGTAACACGCAGGCTGCGGCGTCATGAAGCTCCCGGCCGAGTTCTACAATCGCCCGACCAGCACGAGCCGCGCCGTTATGGCGGGCTGTTTCATCTGCGGCGGCATGGACGCGATCTGGACCGGCCCGAACGCCCAAGGCGTGGCCGCCCGCCACCATGACGCGACCCGGCACCAGACCTGGTGCGATGTCGCCATGATGATCCGGTACGGCCGCGAGGCCGCCGACGATCGCCAGACCGACATCGAGGCGGCGATCGCCGCCAGTTCGGGGGAGCGGCCGGGTTCGCTCCCCCTCTCCGATCCCGACGCGCCGGCGGTGTCCACCGCCGACGTGAGCGCACCCAGGGCCGCCCAGTCGAGACATCTGCGCTCGCGGCCGAAGCCGGAGAACACCCTATCATGAACGCACACACCACCATCGCCAAGCCCCGCGGCCGTGCAGCCAAGGCCGCACCACCACCCGCGGCGGCCAGCAAGCCCGGTACCGGCATCTGGACCGACCAGCGGACGGAGCACCTGCGGACGTTCTGGGAGGCGGGCCACTCCGCTGGCCAGATCGCAGAGAAGCTCGGCGGCATCACGCGGAACGCCGTGATCCGCAAGGCGCACCAGCTGGACTTACAGGCCCGCCCCGAATCGCCGGTCGCCACGGCCGCGGAAGCGCCGCGGGCGCCGAACAGCATCGTCCCTTCGTCACCCGAGCCGATCCCGCTACGCCTGTTGCGCCGCGCGACCGAGAACGTCCGCCACACGCGGATCGACGAGGACATCGAGCAGCTCGCGGATGACATCGAGGCGCACGGCCTGCTCCAGTCGCTGATCGGCTATCGCGATTCATTCGAGCCCACGTGCATCGAGATCGTCGGGGGCGGTCGCCGCCTCCAGGCTCTGCGCATCCTGCGCAGTCGCGCGCTGCTCGACGACGACTTCCCGGTGCCGGTGCTGATCCGCGACCAGGACGACGCGATCGAGCTGTCGCTCGCCGAGAACCTGCAGCAGCGCACCATGTCGCCGGTCGACGAGTTCTTCGCCTTCCAGGCACTGATGGAGCGCGGGACACAATCCACCGCCGACCTCGCGAAGCGATTCGGCTTCAAGGAACGGATCATCAAGCAGCGCCTCCGGCTTGCCCAGCTGGACAGCGAGATCCTGGATGCCCTCGCTGCGCGCGAGCTGACCCTCGACGCAGCGATGGCGTACGCGACGACCTCTGACCGGCACGTCCAACGCGACACCTTCAAGAAGCTGGCGAAGAAGCGGCACGGCGCGGGCAAGTCCAGCGCCGACGAGATCAGGCATGCGATCTCCACCGACACTCAGACTGAAGCATGGCCGCTGTTCAAGTTCGTCAGCAGGCGCATCTACGAGCGCGAGGGCGGCGGCTACGAGGAAGGCCTGTTCGACATCGACGCTGCCGCGGACGGGAAGCGGCGCCTGGACAATGCCTTCATCGTCGTCACCCAGGCGCACCAACTGATCGACTTCCAGATGCTGCGGCTCCTGCCGCAATGGGCCGACGAGCTGGAGCTAGGCGATCAGGTCACCGGCTTCGTAAAGGTGAAGGACCTGACCTTCGGCAAATACGCGATGGCGTATCACGGCATCGATAAGCAGGCTCCCAACGGCTACGCTTGGGTCGGGAACGACTACAATCCCGATCGCGTCGCGCGGATGCTCAAGACGATCCGAAACAACCGCATCCTCGTTCAGCTCCCGGTGGGGGTGAATGACGACGGCGAGCTGATCCGCATCACGAAGGGGTTCTTCGTACCCAAGGATCAGGTCCGCGCGATCGATCCGCCGGTGGAGCAGTCGGTCGCCTACCACCATCCGACGTCGGAAGAACGGGCGGCTGTCGAGCGCGCGGCGGCGATCGCCAGGCACGCACGCCGGCTCGCCGTCGGCCCCTTTGCCGGCACCCCGTTCAAAGGCCGTGCCTTGTGGATTGTCGGTGGCTCAGAAGGCCGCGCCGGTGTTCATGACGGCGCCGCCGGCTGGTTCGTGCCGATCAACATCTTCGTCAGCGACGCCGCAATCGCGGCGCAGGCCGCGGCGGCCGCGGAACTGGTCGACCAGGAGCAGCAGGAGCAGCTCGCCGCGCAGCAGCGCGCCGACCAGCTGAGCGCGATGGAGCCTCCGGCGATCGTCGTCGTCGACGGACTGCCATGGGAGCGCGGCGACGACGGCGCATACTCGCCGATCGACGAGCTCGAGGAAGGTTGGTTCAGTAGCTGGACCGACCTTGTCACCAATCTCGAACCTGCCGAGCTGGGCGCCACTTTCGCCACTCGCGAGGCCTTCGACGAGGCGATAGCCGGCGCGATCGCGGCCGACGAGGTCCCGGTATGAGCGCGCTGCCAACGGTGCCCGCCCCGCCCTGATCCGAGATCCCGAGGCGGGCCGGGTGTTCGGTTCAGTCCGTCGACGCAGCTGGGAGAAACGCATGTTCCTGGCACTTCTGGCGATCGCCGCCGCGATCGTCTTCGCAACCATGAAGGTAAGCACAATGGCTACTGCAATCGAAGACCTGACGAACGAAGTCCAGAAGGCCACCACGGTCGCCGCCAGCGCGGTAGCGCTGATCACCGGCTTGGCAGGCCATCTCCGCGAGAACGCCGACGATCCCGACGCTATCGAGGCGCTCGCGGCTCAGCTCGACCAGTCGACGGCTTCGCTGTCGACCGCCGTCGCAGCGAACACCCCCGCACAGCCGGCTCCGACGACCGATACTGCCCTGCCAACCACAGACGCGGCCCAATCCGCCGAAGTGACGGCAGACCCGGTGGAAGACCCTGCGCCGGCGGCATCCCCCGGGCCGACAGCCTGACACCAACAGCGGCGGGGGCGTCCACCGACGTCCCCGCCCTCTCATCCCAGGACCATACCGATGACTGATATCACGGAAGCGCCAGCCGAAACCGTGACGATCGCCAAGCTGCGCGAAAGCGACGACTGGTGGGAGATCAAACGGCAGGACGGATGGACTTTCGGCCTACCCAAGTCGCACGGCATCACGCCGAACGTCGGCGACACGGTCGACCTATGGGGCCGCGGCGTCGGGTCTCCCATCCGCGGCATCCGGATCGCTGGTCAAGTGGCGTTCTACCGCACCGCCACCGAGGACGATCAACACCACGACGAGCAGACGTATGGCCAAGATGCAGCCGACTATCTCCGCAAGTGGGACGAGAAGGGTTATGCTTGGTCCATCGCCATGGGCGGGCTCGGTCCGGGATACGAGCAAGCGCTCCAGCTCGCGATGTTTGAGGCTCTGCGGATCGGACTAGATCCTGCGCTCACCCTCGATCACGAAAGCTTCGGCGCCAACGCTCGCGTCCAGCGTCTCGGGCTCTCCGGAGCACAGGCTGGTGCCGCGATGAACTTGGCGCGTGCTATCGCTGCGAAAGGGCCGATCGCGACGATCAAACTGGCCCACGAGGAGCGGCGCATACAGGTGAGCGCGAACGCGCCGTCTCTCGCGGCGATCGACGCCGCCATCGTAGCGTGCCCAGCATGACCAAGTTCGCTGCCACGACCACCGTCAGCAGCAACGCGTCGCGCGAGGAGATCGAGCGGACGCTGATCCGCTACGGCGCCGATCAGTTCATGTACGGATGGCAGCACGACGCCGACATGACTGCCTTCCGCCTCGGCGATCGGCAAATCCGCTTCATCCTGCCCATGCCGTCGAAGGCCGAGCGGCGCTTCACCCACCACAGCCGCGGCGAGCGGACGGCCGACGCCGCGCTCAAAGAGTGGGAACAGGCGGTGCGCCAGCGCTGGCGCGCGCTCGTGCTGGTCATCAAGGCCAAGCTCGAAGCCGTAGAGAGTGGCATCAGCGCACTCGAGGACGAGTTCCTGGCGAACATCGTTCTGCCCGACGGCGGTACCGCCGGCGCCTGGATGCGGCCGCAGATCGCCGAGGCGTACCGGATCGGCGCTATGCCGGAGCTGCTGCCGATTCTGCCGGCGCCAGGGACGCCGTAATGGCCAGCACCGCCGCAGCAGCAAAAAAGCTCGGCCGCCCGGCCGGCGCGGGCCGCTTCCTCCGCATCGATGATGTGATCGCTTCGACCGGCCTCAGCCGGCCGACGATCTACCGGCTGATCCGTCGGGAGGCGTTTCCGGACAGGGTCGCGCTCACGACCAGGTGCGTCGGATGGTGGGAAGCCGACATCAATTCATGGCTTCACGAGAGGCGCGCCCTCCTCTCGGCCTAATCGGTGCGGGGCACGCTTGGGGGCACGGCACCGCCCACGGCACCGGAAGATAATAAGAAAACATCGGGAGTACAAAGGCATGTCTAAGAACGGTACGATAGTCACTCCCTCCGCCACGCGGCCGACACGTGGATCCTCTGGGCAATGGCGTCGGACAAGTACCCACCGCGGGAGCACCCTCCGTCGATCGATGCCTCGATATCGGCAGCGGAGCGATCGAGATCGGCGCGAGCGAGGCGAACGTATCCTGTGGCGATGGGCATGGTTGCATCATCCCGGGGTGACGGTCAGCACGATCTTGCCTTGGATACCACCACGGGCAGCACGCTCGTGCGCTTGTGCCGCCTCGGCGAGCGGGAAGCGGCTGTCGATCACCACGCGGATGGTCCCGCTATCGAGCAGCCGGCCGATCTTCGCAAGCTGCGCGCCGCCGGAACGGACCTGCACCGACGACACCATCACGCCAAGGCTATCGGCCTCGTCCTGCCCGTCGAACCCCAGCGGAAAGACCGGAAACAGCGCACCACCGGGCTTGAGCGTGCGCAGGAAGCAGCGGGTATCCGGGCCGCCCACCGCGTCCACCACGAGATCAACGTCGCGCACGACCTCATCGGCCGCGACCTTGCCATAGTCGATGAACTCGTCGGCCCCCAGGTCGCGCAGCAGCGCCTCGTTCTTGCCCGACGCGACCGCGATGACGCGCGCTCCCTGCCATTTGGCGAGCTGGACGGCGAGATGGCCGACCCCGCCCGCCGCGCCGTTGACGAGGACCGTCCTGCCGTCGAGCGGCACCGGCACGTGGCGGTGGGGCTGGACCGGATTGGGCTCGTCATGGCCGACATCGATCAGGAACTGCCACGCCGTCAGGAGCGACATGGGAGCGGCTGCGGCATGAAGGTGCTCGATGCCGGGGGGCTTCAACGCAAGCTGCGCGGCGGGCACGCTGACGAACTCGGCATAGGCTCCGGCGCCGTCCATACCCCGCTCGGGAAAGCGGACCATCGAATAGACCGCGTCGCCGACGGCGAAGCCCTCGACATCGTCCGCGATCGCCGCGACGACGCCCGACACGTCGGTGCCGAGGATGATCGGGAAGGCGGGGGTCGGCCGCCATGCCTGCGGCAGCGCCTTCATGCCATCGCGAAGGTACCAGTCGGGCGGGTTGATCCCGACCGCTGCGATGCGCACCAGCACCTCGCCCGTGGCGAGATCGGGACGCGGCGCATCCTCGTAGCGAAGCAGCTCTGGGCCGCCGAACGCGTGCAGGCGAACCGCCTTCATTGTCTGTGTCGACATTGTTTCTTCCTTCGGGCGAGCCGCTTTGCTAATACGGAACACCGACCCGCATATCCGGAGCGGTGTTCCGCTTGTCAAGTTGAGGGCCATGCGCGCCGACGCAAAGAAGAACTACGACCAGATCCTCGGCGTCGCGCGCGACCTGCTGGCGACCGGAGGCGCGGACGCGTCCTTGCGCGACGTCGCGCGCACGGCCGGCGTGGGGCTCGGCACGATGTACCGGCACTTCCGGACCCGCGAGGCGCTGCTCGAAGCCTTGCTTCGCACCAGCTTCGACCGGCTCGGCATCCGGGCGGGCGAGCTTGAACGAACCGGTTCGAGCGACGCCGCTCTGGTGGCGTGGCTCCGCGAGGTCATCGCGCTCGCCCACAGATACAGCGGTGCGATCAGGTCCATGGTGGCGGCAATCGAGGACGAGGACTCCGCGCTGCATGCGTCCTGCGTCGCGATGAAGGACGCCGGTACGCGGCTCCTGCTCCGCGCCCAAGCCGAAGGAACGGTGCGCTCCGATCTCGACGGCGCCGACCTGTTCGCGCTGGTGGGAGCGCTCGCGTGGGTCACCGATCAGCCCGTGCTGACCCAGCGCTCCGACCATATCTTCATGATCATCACGGATGCGATCCTGGCCAAGCCATGAGCCGGGGTCCTAACGGGTCGTCTCTTTCGGTAAGCCTCGGTTCGTCATGGGCGTGACGCACTTCCACATCCGGGATGGCAAGATCATCGACGAGTGGGCGGTGTATGACGAGCTGTCGATGCTGGCGCAGATCAAGCTGGCGACGATGTAGGAGGGCTCGCAAACGCCTTCCCTGCTCCCGGACGTTGCCCAAGGCGCAGCCGTGCCGGCTTCGTTCGGGTGTTGCGGGTCGCCCGCTGTTCTTTGGGCGCCGCCTGCACTAGGTGTCCGGCTCGATTGATGGGTGTTGCGGGTGACCGAGCGTCATGACCGGGCATCGGACACCAGCGGTGTCAGTGCGAGGATCATGGCGAATGACGATGACGACTAGGCTTGGCGGCGCGCTCGCGGCCATGACGCTGGCCGCCAGCCTGATGACAACGGTCGGGATTGGGATTGTCGCGGTGCCCGCCTTTGCGTCGGCGCCCGTTGCGGATGCCGATGGCTGTACCGGGCCGGCCAGCGACGTGCGGCTGTTCGTCACGATCACCAACGTGCGCGCGGCGAAGGGCTTGGTCGCCGTCACGCTGTACGCCGACGACCGCCACAAGTTTCTCGCCCATCACGGATCGCTCTACGTGGGCCGGGTGCCGGCCGTCGCGCCGACGACGCGGATGTGCATCTATGTACCCGCGGATGGCGTCTATGCGCTCGCGGTCTATCACGACGAGGACGCCAACCGGAAGTTCAACCGCACCACGATCGGGCTGCCGGCAGAGGGTTACGGCTTCTCGAACAATCCCTCGACGTTTCTTGGGATGCCGTCGTTCACCTCGGTGCGAATGGTGGTGCCCCATTCGGGCGCACAGACGAGCGTGAGGCTGAAATACCCCTGACGCGGCGCCCATTCGGCTGCGATCACGGCCGGACGATTACTATTCGGCGCTGGCTAAGGTCTCGATCCCAGCCGATTTCGGCACGCTGCCGTGCAGCAATCCGGGTATCGCGGCCAGGATCAGGAACAGCCAGATCGTGCTGAAACCGGCGAGCAGCCATGACACCGTCCAGCCGGCGCCCGCGACGATGACGACACCGAAGAGGAATGCGAAGAAATCGCGACTCGTCATCGCGACCAGTGTTTCGGTTACCCGACGCTGCCACCCGGTCGGGAACCGCCGGCGATAGTAATGCTTGAGCACGTCGAGGCTGCCCGGCTGCCCGGCACGACGCGCGAGCCAACTAAGGAGCAGCATGCCTACCGAGGCGAACAGCACCACGATCCCGCCAACCAGCGCCTGCCGGGCACCGTAGAGGCGCGTCAGCGACACCGCTATGCCGACAAAATAGCCAAGGTTCGTCCCGACATCGACACGCGTGTCGAGCGTCGCGCCGGCGACGCTGGCGCGATAACTGGCGCGCGCGATCTCTCCGTCGACGCCGTCGAGGACGGAGGCGACTTGGAACAGCACTCCTCCCACGATCAGTCCGGTCCAGCCGCCGAACAGCAGCGCCGCCACCATCACGACGCCGACGGCGCCGACCATAAGCGTGACATGGGACGGGCGGACGCCCGGAACATGGATAAGCAGCGGTGCCGAAATCCGCTGCGAGATCGGGCGGTTGATCCAGCGCGACACCACGCCGTCGCTCGGCTTCGCGGTTGCACGGACCAACCGCCGGACGGCATCGGCGGGACAGGCGAGGTCGGTGACGGGTACGGCGACCGCGGAGGCGGAGTGGGTGGCGGTGAGCGTAGGCAGCGACATGGTCGTGGTGCCTGACGCGATCACGGGCGCGCCGTCCGACGTGGCGGCTATGCGAGGCTCGGCGAGCAACGCGCCGAGCGCTTCGGCGTCGGGGAGGTAACGCCCATCGGCAAGAAGCAACGGCCCGAGCGGCTGACTGGCAAGGAACGTATCGACCGCCGTGGCGTCGATCTGCAGGGCCATGCCGCTGACGCCGGCGCGCTCGAAATCGTCAAGCGTTGCCCGCCCCCAGCCCGACGTCACGCCGCCGATCAGGAAGGCTGGATCGCGCCCGCCCGCCGCGCGCGCCACCGCTGCCCAGCGCCCCGCCGCCGACATGCCCGCGACGCGATGTTCCGCCTCCACCACGTCGGGGAAGCTGACCAACAGCAGCGTGCCGGCGGCCACGCCGCGTACTCTCCATTCCATGCCGCGCTTAAAGACGAAAGAACGGGCAAAGACGAGGGCCAAAACGTCAGTCGTACGACATGACCTTGCTCGGCCTTGCATGCGGGCACTACAAGCGGGTGCGCGGACCCGCCGGATTCGGGCTGAAGGATGGCCTAATTGGCGGCACCGCTGATCTGTATCGACTCGCGTTACGTTCGTCGGCGCCCTAGCGGGATCGGCGAGGTCGTCCGCGCACTGATCGATCACGCGCCGGCTCTGGCGCCCGACGTGCGCTTCCTGCTCCTCAAACATCCCGACACGCAGGCGCGCCTTTCCGCCGCGCCCAACGTCACCGAGCGGGTCGTCCGGGCGGCGGCGAACGGGCCGGCGACGATGTGGTGGCTCGCGCGTGCGACGGACCTGACCGGGGTCGATCTGTTCCATGCCCCCGCCAACATCCAGCCCGCCGGCCTGGCGATGCCGGTCGTGACGACGATCCACGACGTGATGTGGCTTACCCATCCGCACTGGGCGGCGCGGCCAGGGTGGCGCGGCCGCGTGGACCGGGCCTTCTACGCTCACGGCATCCGGCGCGCGTTGCGGGCATCGCCCCGGATCGCGACGGTGAGCGCGGCCACGCGCGATGCGATCGCGACGATCGACCCGCGAGCGGCAGACCGGATGCGGATCACGCGATCCGGTGTGGCTCCGGCCTTCCATCCGCCCGCTGCCGGCGTCGTCTCGCCCAGGGGAGAACGCCGTTACGTCCTTACCGTCGGTCAAGCGGCTCCGTACAAGAACCACCGGGCGGCGCTGGACGCGTTCGCTGTAGCTTTCGCCGACCGGAACGACGTGGATCATGTCTTCGTCCAGCGTCAGGGCGCGGGCGCGGCCGCGTTGCTCGCGCAGGCGGCGGCGCTCGGATTAACGGGGCGGGTGCAAGTGATGACGGCGGTCGGACGCGACGAACTGATCGCGCTCTACGGGCATGCGCTCGCGCTCTGCCACCCTTCGCTGATCGAGGGCTTCGGCAACCCGCTCGCGGAGGCGATGGCGTGCGGCTGCCCGGTCGTGACCAGCGACGTATCGGCGATGCCCGAGGTGACCGGCGGTGCGGCGCTGCTCGCCGGCCCGTGCGACGTGCCGGCCATCGCCGCGGCGCTACGACGGGTCGCCGACGAGCCCCGGCTCGCGGCCATGTTACGCGAACGCGGGCTGCGCCGTGCCGCGGAACTGTCATGGCACGCCTTCGCCGCCGCCAACGTCGCCATCTATCGCGAGGTTCTTGGACGATGAGCCGCAGCGATCCCGAGAATGAAGACGACGCGCACCGGATGGTCGTGCGCGGGGCACTGGCGACGGGAGCCGGGTTCCTCGTCAAGCTGGGCGCGCGCCTCGGCTTCCTTCTCATCGCCGGGCGCCTGTTCGGTGCGGCGACGTTCGGCGCCTACAGCATCGGCGTCGCGGCGGTCGAAAGCGGCGTCGGGCTTGCCGGGCTGTCCCTCAAGAAGGTGATCTTCCAGCTTCTCGACGCCAACGTCGCCGCGGGGGAAACCCCGGCGACGCATGTCGTCGCGGATGCGGCCATGCTGGTGCTCCTGGCGAGCACAGCGCTGGCAGCCACGATCATGACGGTGACGGCGCTGGCGGCCGGGCACATCCCGTTCGAGGGCGCACCCGCCGCGCTGTTCTGGCTCGCGCCGATGATCGCGGGGCAGACGCTCGTCGACGTGATGCTCGCCGCAAGCCGCTGGCGGCACGCCATCCGCTACGAAGTGGTGGGTCGCAGCATCGTCGAGCCTTATACGCAGCTTGCCGTGGCGGCTGCCGGTTGGTGGGCGGGCGTTCCGGGCTGGGCGTTGATCGCCGGCTATTGGGCGGGCAATTTCGGCGTCAACGCCTATGCCCTGGCGGGGCTGAGGCGGTGTTTTGGGCCGCTCCAGCTCGCGAGCTACCGGCCGGAGCCGCGCCGACTGCTCGCCATCGCGCGGAGCCTGATCCCGAACACCGCGACCGACCTGTTGAGCGGCATCTACACGCGCGCCGACCTCTACATCGTGGGAGCATTGCTCGGCGCACGGTGGGCCGGCATCTACAGCATGGCGCAGCAGGTACGCACGCCGCTACGTCAGGTGCGGCAGAGTTTCGACGGGCTGCTGGTGCCTTTGGTCGCCCGCACGCTCGCGGAGCGCGGGCCGGCGGCGACGGCGCGGGCGATCGCGGCGGCGGTTCGCTTCCTGCTCGCGGTGCAGATGCCGTTCCTCCTCGCGATCGTCGCCTTCGGTCGACCGTTGCTCGGCGCGTTCGGCACGGGGTTCGAGCGGGGCTACGCCGCGCTGGCGCTGCTCGCCGCGGCGGAGGCGCTGCAGGGGAGCCTGGGATTGGGCGACCTGCTGTTCACCTATCTCCTGCCGGGCGCGGGGCTGCGGATGGCGGCGATCGCCTTCTCGGCGGGCATCGCGCTCGTGCTGCTGCTGACGCCGCTGCTCGGCATCGCGGGCGCGGCGGCGGCGATGCTGGTCGCGACGGTTTTGCAAGCCGCCCTGCGACGACGGACCTTGTCTGCCCGGCTCGCCCACCGCATGCCGGTCGCGTTCGGCGCGCCGCCGGTGCTTGCCGGCCTCGCCGCTCTCGGCATGACGCTGGTCCTGCGCGGGCCGGTGGCGACGATCCGCTTCACCCTGGCCGACGCGGCGTTGCTGGCGGCGGGGCTCGGCCTGTACGCGCTGTTGCTGGCCGGCTGGCTGCGGTGGTCAGGCGAGCGGCTGTCGATGACCGGGCTAAGCACGGGCTGAAGCGCACGCGACGGTCGCGGGCGCTGACCAGTTAATCCGGCGCACCTCAGATGACGGAGCGAGGACGCCGGCCCGTACGTTCGTCCCGCAACGATAGTCTGTGAGCGTGAGGATGATCGGATGAGCGCGATCCCTGATCCGGCCCGTGAGGGCGTCCGGGCGTCAAAGGCCGGACGGGTCGCGAGCACCGGCACGCCGCAGGAGCGGATCGACGGTCCGCTGAAGGTCTGCGGCATCGCGGACTTTCCCGGCGACATGATCCTGCCGGGCATGGCGCATGCGGCGCTGGCGGTCAGCGCGATCGCCAAGGGACGGATCACCGCCACCTACCGTGACGCCGCGCAGTCGATGCCGGGCGTCCTGCTGATCCTGACGCACGAAGAGGTTGGCGACGCGATCGGCCCAGTCGGCCACCTTATGGAGGGCGGTTGGGCGAATAGCAGCTGGCGACCGCTCGCCTCGCCCGACGTGCGCTATGCCGGTCAGATCGTCGCGCTGGTGGTCGCCGAGACGTCCGAGACGGCTGCGGCCGCCGCGGCCACGCTGCGCTTCAGCTATGCTGGCCAGTCTCCGGTCGCGTCGCTCGACGATCCGCGCTGCGCCACACAGCCGCTGGCGGAAGTGGATGCCGAGCACCACGATCGACGCAAGGGCGACTTCGACGCCGCACTCGCCCGCGCGGCAGTGCGGATTGACGGGCAATACACGACGCCCATACAGCATCACAACCCGATCGAGCTGCCGAGCACGACCTGCGTCTGGGAGGACGATCGACTGACCGTGTTCGAGCCGACCCGCTACATCGTCGCGGCCCAGCATGGCCTCGCGGCCCAGCTCGGTCTCCAGCCCGGACAGGTCCGCGTGATCGCCCACTTCATCGGCGGCCATTTCGGCTCCAAGCTCGCCCTGTCGCAGCACACCGCGATCTGCGCGCTGGCGGCACGCCGGCTCGGCCGTCCGGTCAGGCTGGAGGTCAGCCGCCGCGATCAGTTCACCGTCGCGAACCACCGTACGGAGACCCGGCATCGCGTCCGCCTGGGGGCTGCCCGCGACGGCAGGCTGCTGGCGGTCGGTCACGATGCCGCGACCGTGACGTCGCGCTTCGACCGTTTCGCCATGGAGGGCACCGACGTTTCCACCGCGCTGTACGCCGCCGAGGCGGTCGCGGGAGAGGAACGGCTCGGGCGGGTGGACCGCAACACGCCGGGCCCGATGCGAGCACCGCCGGAAATGCCGTTCCTCTTCGCCATGGAGAGCGCGATGGACGAACTGGCTCACGCGCTTGACATCGACCCGATCGACCTCAGGCGGCGCAACGACGTGGCCGCCGATCCGGTGACGAACAAGCCCTTCACGACCCGCCCGCTGATGCGATGCTTCGATGCGGCGGCGGAGGCGTTCGGCTGGTCCGCCCGCTCTCCGCGACCGCGTGCCCGGCTGCGTGACGGTTGGTGGATCGGCCACGGCTGCGCGGCGGCGGCGCGGCCGGTGAAGATCGCGCCGGCGACGCTGCGGATCGTCCAGGACGCCGCGGGCGACGTGCGGATCGAGACCGCGCATCACGAGATCGGGAACGGGCTGTACACGCTGTTGGCGACGATCGCCTCGGAGCAACTGAATGTCCCGCTCGACCGGGTCACCGTGGCGCTGGGCGACACGGGTCTGCCGCCAGCCGGAATATCCGGCGGCTCGTCCACCACGACCACGCTGGCGAACGCATTGGGCGATGCGTGTACCGCGTTGCTGCAGCAACCCCACGGCGTGCGGGAGGTGTCGTTCGACTATGCGCCACCGGGTGCAAGCGGCGAGGCCTTCGACGAGCTGCGGGCTGGGCACATCAAGCTGCTGACCCTGCCCAAGGACAGACTGGCATGGGCGTTTGGCGCGCACATGATCGAGGCGCACGTCCATGCCGCGACGGGCGAGGTTCGCGTCGTGCGCCATGTGGGCGCGTTCGCGGCGGGACGCATCCTCAACCCGCTGACCGCGCGCAGCCAGTATCTGGGCGGCATGGCCTGGGGAGTGAGTTCGGCGCTGCTGGAGAGGACCGAGGTGGATGCCCGCACCGGCGTCTACGTCAACCGCGACCTTGCGGACTATCTCGTCCCCACGGCGGCCGACATTGCCGAGCAGGTGGTGGTCATGGTGGCTGACCCGGACCCGATGGTGAACAAGGAGGGCGTAAAGGGGCGGGGCGAGATCGGCATCATCGGCGTCGCCGCCGCGGTTGCCAACGCCGTCTTCAACGCGACAGGCGTGCGCGTGCGGGATCTGCCGATCAGGGTCGAGATGCTGCTTGCTTGATGGCCACTCTTCCAGATCGGGTTCGAGCGTGCCCGACCGCGTCGGATTGGGGTATCAAGGTGGGCAGATCGGGATCGGAGCGCATGGTGAGCGAAACGTCGAAGGCTTGGGATGGCGAGTTGGTCCGCAAATGGCTCGAAAGCCGTGTCGGGGCTGCCAGGCTCGATCAGGCGGCGGCGGACAGGCGGGGATACGAGGCACGCGACGACTATGACAAGGCCGCCGCCGAGGAATGGGTCTGTGCAAGCCTCAAGACTGCCGGGTGCACCGACGCCCAGGCTGCGTTCGCCACGCGCCTGAAAGAACTGCTTGGGCAGGACGAGTTTCACATCACGGGCGTCTACGACGATCGACGCGTGGAACAGCATGTCCGCGCGAACCTCAGGAAACTTGCCAGGATGACAAAGACGAATGATGGGTTCGCAAACACGTTGCGGCATCAATGATGGTGCGCTGATGGAGCGCAAGCGCATCGATCATCCAGGTGGACATATGGCCCGCAAACATTCGAAACTCGATCCCTACGGCGATGCGCATCGCACGGAGGAAGCTCCGCCGACGATCGTCGCCTGCTGGCTCTGCGGCCGACCGACCGGCAAGACGATCGTCTGGCATCATCCGGTGCCCAAGAGCCGCGGCGGCCGGGACGTCGTCCCCATGCACCCCATCTGCCAGCAGACGCTGATCGCCAGTTTCACCAACTCGGAATTGCAGCGACACGGGATGGACGTCGAGGGCCTACTGGCCGACCCCGCGGTGCGCAAGTTCGTCGATTGGGTGTCGAAAAAGGATCCCGACTTCACCGCGACCATGACGAAGAAACAGCGCTGATCCGCCGGTCTCGCCGACCTGAGCGCGGTGCGCATTGTCGATCGTCGGACTGTCCTCGCGATGACGATCGCTTCATGTCGGCAAACCGTGCAACCGCCGTAACTCGCCCGACGTTTACCAAAAATGCTGCAGAACCTCGCTCCGCTCCGCTTCGATCCCTCGTTCGAGGTCATCAGTCCGGACGAGGACGGTACTCAACGCGGCCTGACCGAAGCCATGTTGTCCATCCAGCGGAAAACCCATTCCGACGAAGGTCACGCCTATCGCGCCGTCCATGCAAAGGCGCATGGATATGTGCGGGCCCGGTTCGATGTTCTGCCCGGACTTCCAGCGTCGCTGGCGCAAGGCCTGTTCGCGACGACCGGCAGCTACGACGCCATCATGCGCTTTAGCACGACTCCGGGCGACATATTGGACGACAACGTCTCCACCCCGCGCGGGGTGGCGCTGAAGGTGCTGGGTGTGCCCGGCGCTCGGCTGCCCGGCAGCGAGGCGGACAGCACGCAGAACTATGTCCTCGGCAACTCGCCGTCGTTCCAGGTCGCGACCGCTGAGGGGTTCCTGAAGCAGCTGAAGGTGCTGGCCAAGGCCACCGGCCATGCCGAACCGGCCAAGCAGGTCTTCTCGGTGCTGTCCCGCAATGCCAACGCGGCACTTGAGACGGTAGGCCAGAAGTCGGCGACGCTGACCACGCTTGCCGGGCAGGCGCCGACGGAGTTGCTGGGTGACAGCTTCTATTCCCAGGCGCCGCTCCTCCATGGCGACTATTTCGGCAAAGTGGCGGTCGTGCCCGTTTCCACCGAACTCACCGCGCTTTCGGGGCAGTCGATCAAACTATCGGGTCATCCCGACGCGATCCGCGAGTCCGTCGAGGCCTATTTCCGCGCCTGCCCCGCCGTCTGGGAGCTGCGCGTCCAGCTCGCGACCGACATCGACAAGATGCCGGTCGAGGATGCCGCGACCGACTGGCCCGAGACGGAGAGCTCCTACCAGCCCGTCGCGCGCATCACCGCCCTGCCCCAGGAGAGCTGGTCCGACGAGCTTCGGGAGTTGGTCGAGGATCGGCTGGCCTTCAGTCCCTGGGTCGGCCTTGCCGCGCATCGGCCGCTCGGCTCGATCATGCGCGCGCGTCGGCCCGCCTACGCCGCCGCGCGGGACTATCGCGCCCACGCCAACGGCGTCTCGATCCACGAGCCGACTGCGAGCTCCGGCGCCTGATCGAAGCGCCGAGCCATGAGTCAGACTCTCCATCACCTTCGCGAGCAAATGGAAGCGGCCGCCGCCGCGCTGGATTTCGAGGAGGCGCGGCGGCTGCGCGATCAGATGAACATCATCCGGGGCGGTGCCGACGTCGAGCAGGCGACCGGTATCGACACGGCCGGGATCGCCCGCCAGCGGTCCGGCGCGATGGGGCTGGGGTCGAACCGGCAGCATGTGACCCCGCCGCCTGGTTGGACGCCGCCTAAGAAACCCGACTCAATGACAAAAGGGCGACGACGCAAGTAGGTCCTTGCGGTTCACCACACAGGCCGGCTGATGAGTTAGCCCGGGAGGTCGGACTCGAGCAGTCGCAACGGCTTGTCGAGAGTACCGACGCAGACGTAAAGCGTCTCGACGCCGATATCGGCTGCCCAGCGCACCCCGGCCTCCTCCGCCTCGGCACTTGTCGCAAAGTCCGAGCCGCCGACGATCGAAACGGACTCTTCCTCCTCGTCGGTCTTGCACAAGGCGGATGTGCTGAGACGCCAGGATGTTGGCGATTGCTGCTCGATCCGCAAGCAATCGACGTCGATCGGTGCTGGCTCGCCAAGCGGCAATTTGAGAACGTCCACGATGTTTCTCCACCTAGCCCACGGCACGAACGCAACTCTGGCCGCTTGGGTCCTCGAACCCGGCGAACAGCCGCCTTCAGCTCGTCAAGGCGCTCGGGTCCGGTTGCGTCGCGATCAGTGCCAGGCCGTGCGCGATCGAGGTGAGTTCGCCCCCGGCCGCGATCCGGTCGGCGCCGAACCGCTTCTCGAAGATCGATCGCACGGCAGGTACCAGCGACGTTCCCCCGGTCAGGAACACCCGGTCGACCGCCGCCGTATCCAGCCCGGCGTTCGCGAGCGCTCGATCGACCGTTCCCGCAATCCTGGCGAGATCGTCGGCGATCCAGGCTTCGAAGTCGGCGCGCGTCACCGTGGCTTCGATATCGAGACCGGCACCCGAGAAGGAGAACGTTGCCTCCGCACCTTCGGACAAAGCGCGCTTCAAGCGACCGACGGCGTCGTACAGCGGGAACCCGAGCTCGTTTTCGATGACGGCGATCATTCGCGCGATCGCATCTGGATCGATGGCGCTGCGACGCAGCCGATCGAGTTCCCCCAGCGTGCGCCGGTTGCGCATCAGCGCGAGTTTAGACCAGTCGGCGAAGTCTGCGAAATAGCCGTCCGGGATCTCCAGCGCCCGATCGAACGACCGATAGCGGCCGCCTTTGCCCAACAACGGGAGGATGAGGCGATCGACGATCCGATAGTCGAACCGGTCGCCCGCCAAACCGATCCCGGCATGACCCAGCGGCGTGCAGCGAGGTTCGACGCCCGGCCCGGCCACCCGCACGACGGAGAAGTCGCTGGTGCCACCGCCGAAGTCGGCCACCAACAGCGTCGCGGGCTCGGTCAGGCTTTCGGCATGGCCGAACGCCGCGGCCAACGGCTCATACACATAATGTATCTCATCGGCGAAGCCGGCGAACATCGCGTCGTACCGCTGGCGGGCGAGGATCGGGTCGGGCCGGCTTCCGGCATATTCGATCGGGCGCCCGATCACCACCCGGTCGAGCCGGCTCAGCGAACCACCAGCCTGGGCGACGAGGCGTTCGAGGAACAACCGGCCAAGCTCCTCGAACCGGTAGCGTCGATCGAAGACGGACGCGGTCTCGAACGCATGGCTCGCGGCGACGGACTTGAAGGACTGGAGGAACCTGCTGTCTTCGGGGCAGTCGAGATACTCGCGGATCGCCGCCGGTCCGCCTTCCACGGCCATGCCGCCACCGCGATCGTCGTCATGCCAGAAGCACAGGGCAGACCTGAAGACGTCGAGCGCGCCGTCGGGCCCGGCGAACGACAGCAGCCGCGGCGGGCCATCAGGGACGCCGATCGCCGCCACGGTGTTGGTCGTACCGAAGTCGAGGCCGGCCACGTGCGGCAGCGAAGATGCCATTGCGACGCACGCTCCTTGGCGACAGCGGGCCGGCTATGTCGTCGAAGGTGCATCCAGACAAGACGGCCCCGCGAGGATGACGACGGTTTCGCGTCGACCTCGCGGGGTCGTAAGGGTCAGGCCTTCCCGATGATGCTCAGTATCGAAACCGGAGCGTGCCACCGAACGTGCGCGGCGCGCCCAGAAACGCGTCGAGCACACCCGTCGCATTGGACGGTACGTTCTGGAAGCCGGAGTCGAACGCGACCTGCTTGTAGTTTGTGTCCAGCATGTTCTCGACCCAGGCCTCGATCGCCCATCGATCGTTCTTCGGACCGAAGGCCAGACGGGCGTTCATCAGCGTGTACGCCTTCTGAAGCTTGCCTGGATCGAGGTCCGAGCCGGTGTTGTAGTCCGAACTGTACTTCGCGCCGACGTTCAGCCGCGCCTTGTAGCTGTCGCCGAGCGGCTGCGTATAGGTGCCGGACAGCGACGCCGACCACAGCGGCGCGAGGGACAGCCGCGACTTTCGCTGGCCCTGGAAACCGGTCCGTGCGACCAGGTCGGCCAGTTGCGCGGGGGTGAGGTCGTAGCGGGTGTCGGCATAGGTCGCACCGCCCTGGAAGGTGAGCCGCGACGAGGTGAACCACACGAAATCGACGTCGGCGCCCTTGCTGACGACATGCGGGACCGAGTCGACCACGAACACCAGGCCGTTGAAGGTGTTGAGCTGGAACCCCGTGTAGCGCTGGTAAAAGCCGGTGACGTTGAAGAGCAGCTTGCGATCGAACAGCGTCGCCTTCTCGCCGACCTCGAATGCGTTGTTGGTCTCCTGCGCAAACGCAGTGTTGGTGATCGGGGTTATCACGGCCGCGCTGCCCGACGCGCATCCGGTGGTGCCGACCGCGCATTCGACACGGTCGACGTTGAAGCCGCCTGCCTTGTAGCCGCGCGCGTAGGACGCATAAAGCAGCAGATCGCGATTAATCTTATACGCAAGTTTCGCGGTGCCGGACAGATTGTGCTCCGTCTCCTGCTGATGATCGAAGAAGTTGTTGTAGCCCGGGCTCAGAAACGGAAGGCAGAGCGTCTCGTTGACTGCGGACAGGGCCGTTGCGGCCGCAGGGTTGACGGCGCTGAGGATGCCGAAGGCCGTGTTCGCCGCGCCACAGCCGGTGCCACCACCGATGTTACTGCTGTAGCTGTTCAACGACTTGCTGTCGATCGTGTAGCGGAGCCCGACGTTGAGGTTGAGCTTGCTCGTCAGATGCAGCGTATCGTTGGTGAACAGCGCGACCGTGTCGTCATCTTGGCGATATTGGTCGAGCGATCCGGAGTTCGGCGCGTAGTTGACGCCGCGCGCGCCGTTGCTGCTCACAAATGGGAAGGTCAAGCCGCTCTGCAGGAACGTCGGGTCGGCACGTCCCTCGACAAGCGGCGACAGGGCGAGGCTGAGGTACGGCGTGAACGCATTGCCCGTCAGGATGCTCGAGTTCTCGTGCAGGTTCTCATACGAGTAGAAGGCGCCGACCAGGTAATCCAGGCCCGTGGACGAGCCTGCGTAACGCAGTTCCTGGCTCATCGTGCGGAACTTGGACGAGTTGCTATTGTCGTCCGGCAGATAGAGCAGATCGAGCGTCGAGAAGTCCGTATCGAACCCGCCCGACACCTTCCAATTGCGATATGCGGTGATCGAGGTGAGCGTTCCCGGCCCGATCTCTCCGTCGAGTTGGAGCGATATACCGCCGTCCCGCGTCCGCTGCTCATCGGGACGGTTCGCGTACGCGGTGCGCGCGTAAGGGTTGCTGGGATCGCCGTCGTTGCCGCCCAGCGCCGCGACGACGCCATTGGCCAGATTTGGCACAGGCGCCTGGCTGGCGCGGGTGATCACCGCAATGCAGCAATGCTCGTCGCGATACGAGTAGTCGGCGATCAACCGCGCGGTCAGCGTGGGGGTCGGCTTCCACAGGAGCTGACCGCGCACGGTGTAGAAGTTGCGATCGGTGTCGCGTGTCGCCGTGTTCGGCCCGGCGCCGTCGTTGACCCGGAAATAGCCGTCGCGCTGACGGTCCGCGAAGTACAGGCTGACGGCGAGCTTGTCGGCAACAGGACCGGTTACCTCGGCCGCGCCGCCGATCGCGCCGTAATTGCCGGCCGTGAAGTCGGCGCTGGCGTGGAAACTGAACTGCGGAAGCGCCGTCAGGATGTTGATGACGCCGGCGGTCGCCGACTTGCCGAACAGCGTGCCCTGCGGCCCCTTCAGCACCTCGATCCGGTCGATGTCGCCGATGTCGCCGAAGCCGACGCCGTTGCGCGAGCGATAGACGCCGTCGATGACGATGCCGACTGACGATTCCAGGCCGGGATTGTCGCCGACGGTGCCGATGCCGCGGATGCGCGCGGTCGTCGAGGCCTCGCTGCTCGTCGAGGTGACCAGCAGGCCGGGCGCCAGCAACGCCAGATCCTTGATGTCCTTGACGCCGGTATCCTGCAGCAGCTGCCGGTTCACCGTCGTGACGACGATCGGCACATTCTGCAGGCTTTCGTTGCGCTTCTGCGCCGTCACGATGATGTCATCGACGCTGGCCGGGGTAGCACCGGGAACCGTTGGACCGGTAGACGGGCCGGCCAGGGGTGCCTGGGACCGCGATGCCGATGTGCTGGTGGGGGGGGTCGGCGTCGGGCCAATCTGACCGTCTCCGGCCGCCGGCGATGCCGCCGATTGTGCCGATGCCGGCAGCGACTGTATCGCGATCGCCAGAACGGCAGTCGCCAACGTACCCCGCAGAACTGCCTGTGCAGTCATCCCAATCTCCTAATGCCGCGCCGCCTTTTTGGCGATCACTATGCCGGCAAGCATGACGGTAAGAAGATGAAGTGGCAACACCAAATCAGGACGGAGGCGGCGTTCTCGCATCGCCTGTTTCGTCGCGACTAAAGGGCCTTGATCCGATCGTTCGTTTGACAGACCGCAAGCGACGTCGTCATCCGGTCGGCACCGTTTGCGGTCGTCGCCGCCTTCCCGGAATGGCTAAACCACGCGTCGACTTTCCCCGTACGTCCCGGAGGCCCTGGCCATGAAATCCCGTTTTCTATTTGTCGTCTCCGCAGGCGTGGCGAGCGCCATCGCGGTGGCGGCTCCGGTGCCGGTCGGCCCCGCCGCCAAATCCTTCCGGCTCGGCGCGTTTCGCGTGACGGCGCTGCGAGACATGGTCAACGCGGTGCCCAACGACGGCAGCGTTTTCGGCAAGGATGTCGGGCCGGCCGCGGTCAAGACGCTGCTCGATGCCGATCACCTCGACGACACGACGCTGCAACTCGGCGTCGACGCATTGCTGGTGCAGGAGCCGGGGCGCACGATCCTGATCGATACCGGCCTCGGACCCAAGGTAGGCGGCGCCCTACCCCGCAGCCTCGCGCTCGCGGGCATCGATCCGGCCGCGGTGACCGACGTGCTCATCACCCATTCCCATGGCGACCATGTCGGCGGGCTTGTCACCGCGACCGGCGCCTTGGCCTTCCCCAATGCGACCATCCGCCTGTCCGCGACGGAGTGGGCGTGGATGCAGGGCAAGCCAAGCAATGCCGAACTCGCAGCGGCGATAGCGTTCAAGGTGCGGACCTTCTCACCCGGCGGCGTCGTCGCGCCGGGCATCCGCTCGGTGCCGCTGGCGGGCCACACGCCCGGTCATGTCGGCTATCAGATCAAATCCGAAGGCCAGCGGCTGATCGACATAGGCGATGTCGCGCACAGCGCGGTCGTGTCGCTGGAGAAGCCGGCATGGATCAACGGCTACGACACCGACGCGACCGGTGGCCGTGTCCGACGCGAGACGACGCTCGCCATGCTGGCCGCGCACGGCGACCATGTCTTCGCTCCCCATTTTCCGTTCCCGGGCACGGGGAAGATCGTGAAGACGGCATCCGGCTATGCCTGGCAACCGGATCGCTGAAGACTGGCGGCAGGATCAGCGCGAGAGCAACGCCTGCAGCAGCGCCGGTTCAAGCGGCGCATGGAACTGACAACCGGCCGTGTAGTCGTCCGCCCACATCACGTCCGCGGCCACCTGCCCTGCCTCCGGAAGCGTCAGCCATATCGTGCTGCCCTTCTTGAGCGCGGTGTAGGTCTGCAGCCGCGCGCCATGGATCGACACGTCGACTACCTTGCACAGCGCGCGCCCAAACCCGCCAAGGCCGATGCGCGCATCGAGCGAGATCGGCGCGCGCGGGCTACGGCGGCGACGGTCCGACGGGGCAGGTTCGAACTCGGCGGCGAACATCGGGACGGCTCCTCTTGGAACACGCCTACGGCCCGATCGTAAACGGCGGGTAAACTACACCGCCATCCCTATGGAAAAGCTCAGCGCTTTAGCGTCAAGCCGCCGAACCGCTTGTTGAAGCGCGCTACCTGACCACCGGCATCGAGCAGGCGCGAGTTGCCGCCGGTCCAGGCCGGATGCGCCAGCGGATCGATGTCGAGCTGCATCGTGTCGCCTTCCTTACCCCAGGTGGAGCGGGTCTCGAACACGGTTCCGTCCGTCATCTGCACCTTAATGGTGTGATAGTCGGGGTGCAGGTCTTTCTTCACGACGTTCGGCTCCTGATGGCGGCTGGTTCCCGACCAGCCCGAGGATCGCGCGGCCCTACACGCTGCGCCCGCGCCGCACAAGGTGCGGGCCCGGTCCGGCCTTCAGCGCCGGCTGGAGATGATCTTCTGGATTTCGCGCGCCACCAGGTCTTCGACGAGTGCCGGCAGGTTGGCATCTAGCCAGTCCCGCAACATCGGGCGGAGCATGTCGCGGACCAGCCCCTCCAACGTGCCGTCGGCGCCCGGTTCGGGCTTGATCAGCATGCGCGACAGCTGGTCGAGCGCGCCGCGTGTCGCCTCGACGGTAACGGAAGAGACGATCGGCGTGGCGTCGATCGCCGGCTCGGGCTGCCGGTGGGGCGTTGGCGTCGCTGACGGCTCGGGCGTTTGGGCGGCACGCTTCTCGACGGCCGGCGTGGCCACGGGCGCAGGGTCCTGAGTGCGCTCCACGGAGCGCATTGGCTCGGCGCGGATCGCATCGACGGGCCGTTCCTGCGGCATCGGATCGCTGAGCTCCAGCACCTCGTCCTCCACCGCCGGCGGCGGTGCGGCGCGACCGGCACGACGGCCACGGCCAGGTACGGCCTCGCCCTCCTCGGCGATGATGCGTTTGATCGACGACAGGATTTCCTCCATCGACGGCTCGCTACTCAGATCCCCCATCGTCGCCCCCATGCTCATCGATCCGCCAGACGCATGTCAGCGACTTGGCGCGTGCTCACCTGTCGTCAGATGCTGGCTGGTGTCAACGGGGGTATCGAGCGAGGGGTCGAGCGGACGGCTGAGTTCCGCGTTCTGCGCCGGCGTCGCGGCCGTGCTGGTGCCGACGGGATAGGTCGCGTCGTCGCCGACGCCGAACACGCGGTGCCGGACGGTCGCGTAATGCGCGATCGGATCGTAGAGCGCGCCGCCGTCCAGCCCGAGCGTGTTCGCCTGCGCCTGGCCCATCGCGGCCAGCAGCGCGAAGCCGGCGACATAGGCGTCGCGTTGCGCGGTCACGAGCGTAACCTGGCTGTTGAGCAGTTCCTGTTCGGCGTTGAGAATGTCGAGGATCGTGCGGCTGCCGACGCTGTTCTCCGCCCGGACGCCCTCCAGCGACAGCTTGTTGGCGTTCACCGCCTGCTGCGACGACTGAATGACCTGTTCGGATGAGCGCCAGACCGCATAGGCCGCGCGCGTCGTCGCGATCACGCTGCGCTCGGCGTCCAAAGCCTGTTCGATCGCGGCATTGCGCTGCGCCTGCGCGCGCCGGATCGTGGCGGAGATCGCGCCGCCCGAAAAGATCGGCAGGTTGACGGTCGCGCCGACAGTACCCGACAGCGCGTCCTGGCCGACGCGCACCCCGGTTCCCGCGCCCAACGAACCGAGGTAGTTGTAGTAGTTACCGCCGAGCACCGCATTCAGCTGCGGCAGCCGTCGCGCACGGGCGGCCGCGACGTCGTAATTCGTCGCCTCGCGCTCCTTCTGATAGGCGAGCAGCGTCGGGTTGTTCTTGAGCGCCACCTCGACTGCCGCATCGGGCGTGTCGGGCAGGTGCGGCAAGGCGGGCGGCTGTTCGAGGACGCCCGGCGGTGTGCCGATGACGCGGATGTAATTCTCGCGGCTGGAGATCAGGTTCGCCTGCGCCGACTGGAGCTGCGCCCGCGACAGGCTAAGCCGGGCGTCGGATTGCGCGACGTCTGTGCGGGTCAGGTCGCCGACCTGGAACCGGTCCCGCGTCGCCTGCAGGTTGACGTCGAGGACGTGGACGTTCTGCTGGTTCAATCCGACGATCGCGTCGTCGCGGATCGCGTCCATATAGGCGGCGACGACGGCGGTGAACAACGTCGACTCGGTGCCGCGCAACCCGAACTGCCCCTCCGTCACCCGCGTCTCCGCGGCGCGCACGGTGCTGCGGACCAGGCCGCCGGTATAGACGGGCACGGTGACGGTCGCCTGCCCCGTCGTCTGGCGCTGAGGCGAGGCGAGCGTGTTGGTCGTGCCGAACGCGTTCTCGACATAGCCCGCGTTGACCCCCACCGACGGCAGGCCCGCCGCGCGGGCGATCGGCACGCCCTCGTCCGCCGCGCGCTGTGCCGCCTGCGCAGCGGTCAACGTCGGACTGGTCCGGTACGCCTTGACGAACGCCTCGCGCAGCGTGTCGGCGGTGACGGGCGACATCCCGGAAAGCGCGCCGACCAGGAGCAGCGCTCTAAGACGCGAAAAACGGTTCATCGCATTCAGAAGGTGAAGGCGCGAGGCCGGTTGAAGCCGGGCAACATCACGCAATCCGCATCGGCGAAGGCGGCGAGCCCGAACCCACGCTCCCCGCGACGCCCGCTCGCGAGCCGGGTCACGCCGCGATCGGCGAGACCGGTGACGATCCGGCCGCCGACGCCAAGCTGATCGAGCAGTGACGTGGGCACTTCCTCGACCGCGCCATCGATGACGATCACATCATAAGGTGCCGCAGCCGGATGGCCGGCGGCGAGCGCGCCCTCGACGACCTGGACATCCGCCGTCGTCGCGAGTGCCGTCCGAGCCATCTGCGCCAGCGTAGCGTCAGCTTCGACGGCGATCACGTTCCGTACCAGGAGCGCAAGGATGGCAGCCGAATAGCCGGTGGCGGCCCCGATCAAAAGAACGTGATCTTCCGGCCGCAGATACGCTTCGTTGAGGAGCCTGCCGGTCGCCATCGGCAGGTTCAGCGCTCGCCCGCGCCCGAGCGGAATGGCAGTATCGCGATAGGCCAAGTCCCGAGAGGCCGACGGCACGAACCGCTCCCGCTCGACCGTCGCCATCGCCGCGACAAGGCGGGCATCGTCAACGGCTGTCGTGCGCAACTGGCTCGTCACCATCGCCTGCCGCATGGTAAAAAAATAGGCCGCGGTGCCGACGCCCGCGCTTTCGATCGATCCGTTCATAGCCCCCGTTCGCACAGCTGTCTTACCGAAGCAACACACTTATGCTTCGGTTGTATAGCTGCGCTCGGATCATGCAAGCGGGTCGATCAGAACATGCCGGCTGCGTGCATCCCGATAAGAAGCCCTCCCCACAAGGTACTGCCCACGAAGATCGACGCGATCATGCCGCCGATGGGCGTCAACAGCTTGGGAAACGAAACGCTCGGCGCAAGGGAACGCGGCATCGTCGGACCTCTCCAGCAGGCGCTCTACGGCGCGTTCATCCAACCTTGGTGGTGGCTGTCATGAGAACGCAATATCATTCACTTGGTTCATTCCTCGTAAACGATCGCCAGGGTTGAGCCATCGAGCCGGCGACCGAGGGTCGATGGTTGACCACCAAGGCAAAACCGATCATCAGCCGCGCCGTGGCCCGATGGCGGAGTGGTTACGCAGAGGACTGCAAATCCTTGCACGCCGGTTCGATTCCGGCTCGGGCCTCCACCCTTCCCCTGTTTCGGCGAGCGCGATTGCGGATCACGATCTTCGGGCTGACCGTCAGCTCCTCGTGGGGAAACGGCCATGCCACCTTGTGGCGCGGCCTTACACGCGCGCTCGCCGCTCAAGGTCATGCCGTTACGTTCGTCGAGCGCGACGTTCCCTGGTACGCCGAACACCGCGACGTGACACAGCTGCCAGGTGGAGATCTGTTCCTCTACACCGACTGGCAACAGGTACTTACCGAGCGACGTCGGCTGCTCGATGCGGACGTGGTGATCGTCACCTCCTATTGCCCCGATGCGGTGGCCGCCACGCGCCTTGCCGAGCAGGACAGCCAAGCGCTCCGGTTGTTCTACGATCTCGACACGCCGGTGACGCTGGCGCGGCTCGCGGCCGGCGAGATCATTGATTACCTGCCGCCCGAGGGACTCGGTGGTTTTGATCTTGTCTTGAGCTATACCGGTGGCCCTGCCCTCGCCGCGCTCGAACAGCAGCTCGGCGCCCGCGCCACGGCGCCGCTGTACGGCCATGTCGATCCTGATGCTCACCGGCCGGTGGTCGCCGACAGACTGTTCGCGGGCGACCTGTCGTATCTCGGCACCTACGCCGCCGATCGCCAGCCCGCGCTGGCCGAGCTGTTCGTCGCGCCCGCCGCGGCGATGCCCGACGCGCGGTTCGTGCTGGGCGGCTCGCGCTATCCGGCTGAGTTCCCCTGGCGGCCGAACATCTGGTTCATGGATCATGTCGCGCCCCCCGACCACCCGGCGTTCTTCGCCTCGTCGCGGCTGACGCTCAACGTCACTCGGACGGACATGGCCGCGATGGGCTGGTGCCCGTCGGGGCGGCTGTTCGAAGCGGCGGCATGCGGCACCGCGATCGTCTCGGACTGGTGGGACGGGCTCGACGCGTTCTTCACGCCCGGCGAGGGTATACTGATCGCGAGGGATCGGGCGGACGTTCTGTCGGCGCTAACGATGGATCGGGACGAGGTGGCCCGGATCGCGGCCCGCGCTCGCGACCGGGTGCTGGCGCAGCACAGCTCGGCAGCGCGCGCGGCGGAGCTCGTGCGCCTGATCGAGGGCGTCACCTCGTCCGCGTCGCGATCGGTCGATGCCTGATGTGGGGCATCATCCCGGCCGCCGGCAACGGCACACGGATCCAGCCGCTCGCCTTTTCCAAGGAACTCCTGCCCGTCGGCAGCCGGATCGAGGCGGACGGCAGTGAACGGCCCAAAGCGGTGAGCGAGTATCTGGTAGAGCGAATGGTGGCAGGTGGCGCGACCCGCATCTGCTTCGTGATCTCGCCCACTAAATCCGACATCGTGCGCTATTTCGGCGGCGGTATAGGACAGGTCGAGACGGCGTTCGTCGTCCAGCCCCAGCCCGCCGGGCTGTGCGATGCGATCTTTCGCGCCTGCGCGGTGGTTGGGCGGGACGAGCCGGTGCTGGTCGGGCTGCCCGACACCATCTGGTTCCCGGCGGACGCGTTGCGGCACCTGCCGGACGACCGGTTGTCCTTCCTGCTGTTCCCGGTCGAGCGCCCGGAGCTGTTCGACGCTGTCGTCATCGATGCGGATGGACGGGTGCAGGCGATCGAGGTGAAGGCCCCTGCCCCGCAGACAAATTGGATATGGGGCGCCTTCAAGATGCCGGGTCGGGTTCTGCACGAGCTCGCGGCGATATGGCGGGAGCCCGGACGCGAGGACGAATATTTCGGCACGCTCGTCAACGCATGGCTCGCGCGCGGCAACGGCGCGCTGGGGATTCGTGCCGGCGACAGCTACGTGGATGTGGGGACGCTCGGGGGATACCGTTCCGCCATCGCGCTGCTTGCCGGACCGGCGGCGTGAGGAGCGCCGACGACTGGGCGCGGCTGCTCGCATCCGGCCGGCCGATCGAGGAACCGGTCGCACTGGTCGTTGCGCATCCCGACGACGAGACGTTGTGGGCGGGCGCCGCGCTGGGGCGACTGCGGTCGGCGACGCTGGTGCTCGTCACCGACGGCGCGCCCGAAGACATGGCCGATGCAAGACGGCTCGGCTTCGCCACGCGGGCGGACTATGCCGCCACGCGGGCGGAAGAACTGCAAACGGCTATTGCAGCGCTCGAAGGATCGCTAAGCCTTCAACGATACGAGGTGCCTGACCAAGGCGCCACCACCTGCGTCGCCGACATCGCAAGCCGATTGATCGAGAACTGCCCCGATGTCATGGCGTTCCTGACCCACCCATATGAAGGAGGTCACCCCGATCATGACGCCGTCGCGCTGGCCGTACGTCTCGCCGCCGACCGACTCGGCGTGCCGGTGGTCGAGTTCGCCTGTTACGCCCGCTTCGATAGGTCGCGCGTGTTCGCACGCTTCGTGCCCGACGCACGTTGCCCGGAGCATGTCCGCTCGTTGAACGATGGCGACCGGGAGCGCATCGAGCGCGCGTTGCGGGCGCACGCCAGCCAGGCCTCCGTGTTCGGGTCGTGGCGCCCGACGGTGGAGCGCTGGCGCGCCGCGCCGCGCTACGATTTCACGCAACCGCCGCCGGGAGAGGCCGTCTTGTACGACGAGTTCGGCTGGGCGATGACCGGCGCGCGCTGGCGTGCGGCGACGCGCGAGGCAGCGGAGGCCGTGACGTGTCGCTGACCATCCTTTATCTAGGCCGTCGATCGGTGACGATCGTGCCCGGAGCAGAGCTCTGGTATCCCTCGCCCTATCCGGCGCGGCAACGAGATTTCATAGACAAGGCTGGCGTGCAGCGCCGCGACTTACGAGCAGGCGGCGGTGACGCGGCCTCATCCATCCATCCCGCGCAACTCCCGGTTAGGCCGGTTGTTGTCGGAAAAACGAACCAGGAGCTCGCCCACGTATGGACAATACCGGCCGACACGCAACAACGCCTTGGGCGATCCCGCTAAGCGGATGGAAACAGGTGTTCGTCCGCGTGTGGAACGAGTCCGGCAAGGACAACATCGGCCTCGTCGCGGCGGGGGTCGGCTTCTACGGCTTCCTTGCGATCGTGCCGCTGCTTGCGGCCACCGTGCTCACTTATGGACTGGTGGCGGACAAGGCGACGGTGGTTGCTAACTTCCACTCGATGCTCGCGGTCATGCCGGCGGAAGCGGCGAAGCTGATCGGCGACCAGCTGTTGCAGATGGTGGACACGCCCAACAGCAAGAAGGGCCTGGGGCTCCTGGTCGCGTTGATGCTGGCGCTGTTCAGCGCGCGGAACGGCGCCGCCTCGGTCATCACGGCGCTCAACATCGCCTATCAGGAGACGGAGAAGCGCGGGATCATCTGGCTCAACGCACTGGCGTTGCTCATCACCGTGGCGGCGGTGGTTCTGGCGGTATTCACCGGACTCGCGATCACCTCGATGGCCAAGCTGGAGGCGCTGATCCCGAACGCCTCAGGGGTTGGACTGGTCGCCGGAAAGATCCTCTCATACCTGATACTCGCGTCGGTCGGCGCGGTAACGATCGGCGCCCTGTACCGTTACGGCCCGTCCCGCGCGCAGGCACGCTGGGTATGGCTGACGCCGGGATCGCTGTTCGCCAGCGTCTTGTGGATCACGCTGACGTTCCTGTTCGGCATCTACGTCACCAACTTCGGCAACTACAACGCGACTTATGGATCCCTCGGCGCAATCGTCGTGATGCTGACCTGGCTCTATCTGTCGAGCTATGTGCTTCTATTCGGAGCCGAACTCAACGCCGAACTGGAGCATCAGACGGACCATGACACGACCACGGGTCGCTCGCTCGAGCTCGGCCGGCGCGGCGCGTTCGTCGCCGACCATGTCGCGGACGCCGGGCAGAAGGCGCTTCCGGCTCAGGGGCAGGCCGTCCCCGCGCTGTCGGACGGATCGGCAACGGCGGACTATGCGACCGCACGAGCGGGAGCGCATCTCGTCCGCGTGGTCCGGGTCGGCAAGGTCGGGCCGGCCACGACGGCGCTCGCGACGGTCGGACTGGCGCGCCTTCGTCGGCGCGGCAAGGGCCGCCAGGGCCTCATCCTGTTGGCGGCAGCCGGCGCACTAGCGTTCTGGCGTCGCCGCGATTAGCGCGTCGACCAGCGGCCGGTCTGGAGCGGGCATCGGAAGGTCCGCCAGCTCGGACGGACGATGCCAAGCAAGTGCGGAAGCGGACAAGGGGCGCGGCTCGCCCGACCAGCGTCGGACGGTGTAGAGCAGCAACACAAGGTGGCGCTCGTCCAGCGGTGCCGAAGTGAAGAGCATCGGGTGCATCGCGTCGTCGCCGACTTTGATGTCGAGCTCCTCGCGCAATTCGCGTACCAGCGCGGCCTCGGGCGTCTCACCCGCTTCGACCTTGCCGCCCGGGAACTCCCAAAGACCTGCCAGGCGACCAGCGTCCCGTTGTTGCACCAGCACACGACCGCTTGCGTCGACAAGGGCGGCGGCGACGACGAGAAACGGCAGGCCCTTTGTCATAGCTTAACCTTCGTTATCGTAGTCTTCCACGATGGACGCGCCCCCGACCTGCGACAAGTCAGCCGCCCGCCGATCCTATCGTGTGCCGGTCGACAGGCTGTTGCGCGACCGGCGTGGTGCAACCGCAGTCGAATATGGCTTCATTCTCGCGTTGATCGTCTTGGCGATGATCGGTGCGCTGACCGACGTCGGAAATGTCACAAGCTCGATGTGGAATAACATCAACACCAAAGTAACCAACGCGCAATGACCCCGCGTCCATGTGAAATTACTCAGGCGGGCTTAAACGTTTGTCAACCTGCCCTCACTAGTTACGACGGTGCTGCTCCGGGGGAACCGGCTCAGCCGGGTGTTATGAAGCTTCGAACATTGGAGACCACAATGCAGACGATTCGCAAGTTCATCAAGAACAGCAAGGGCGCGACCGCCATCGAATACGGCCTCATCGCCGCACTGATCGCCGTGGCCGCCATTGCCGCCATGCAGGGCCTGGGCAACCAGCTGAGCAAGACGTTCGGTAACGTCACGACGAACATGAAGGTCAGCTGATCTGGCTGCCAGCTAGTCTGGAGGGGCGGTGGACTTCAGGTCCGCCGCCCTTCTCGTTTCAGGCTGACCGGGTTTCCGTTCGGCCCATCGCCAGGAACTTGTCCCGGCGACCGAGCCGCAGTTGCTCGGAGGATTGGTCGGACAGGTCCAGCAGCGCGGAGGCGAGCGCGTCGGCCAGACTGGCGATCGCCTCGGCCGGACCACGATGCGCGCCGCCCAACGGTTCAGGGATGATCGCATCGATCACGCCGAGGGTCTTGAGGTCCTGCGCCGTGACCTTCATCGCTTCGGCCGCCTCCGGCGCCTTGTCGGCGGTTCGCCACAGGATGGACGCGCACCCTTCCGGGCTAATGACCGAATATACGGCGTGCTCGAACATCAGCACGCGGTTTCCGGCCGCCAGCGCGACCGCTCCGCCCGAGCCGCCTTCCCCCACCACCGCCGCGACCATCGGGACGCCGAGCGCCAATGCCGCCGCCGTCGAGCGGGCGATCGCCTCCGCCTGGCCGCGCTCCTCGGCCTGCACGCCGGGGAAGGCGCCGGAGGTATCGACCAGCGTCACGACCGGCAGCCCGAATCGGTCGGCTAATTGCATCAGCCGGATCGCCTTGCGATAGCCCTCCGGCTTGCCCATGCCGAAGTTGTGCCGCAGCCTGCTCGCGGTATCCGCGCCCTTCTCATGCCCCAGCACCATCACGCGCCGACCACGGAACCGGGCAAAACCGCCCAGGATGGCCTGATCGTCCGCGAAGGCGCGATCGCCGGCAAGCGGCAGGAACTCTTCGAACAGCCCGTCGACATAGTCGTGGAAGTGCGGCCGCTCCGGGTGGCGGGCGACCTGCGTCTTCTGCCACGGCGTCAGCTTCGCGAAGGTGTCGCGCAGCAATTTGTCGGACTTCGCTTGTAGCTTGCGCATCTCCGGCTTGATGTCGACCTCGCCATCAGCGGCACTATCGCGCAGGTCGTCGATCCGGCCCTGCAGTTCGGCGATCGGTTTCTCGAACTCCAGAAAGGTCGGCATGGAATGATCTGGTCCCGTCCGGGCAGGGCCGGTCGTCGCCCGCCATCGTTCTAGCGCCGTGCAGGATGCACGCGAGATGGCGCGGATTAAGGCGCTCCAGGGTCCCGGTCAACGATAGCGGGAACCGGAGCGCGATCCGAGAGAGGGTGCCGGGTCGTCACCAGGTCCACCAGCCGAGAGGTCTCCACATGCGTGTAGATCTCGGTGGTGGCGATGTCGGCATGACCGAGCATCGACTGCAGCGCACGCAAGTCCGCTCCGCCTTCCAGCAAATGGGTCGCGAACGCGTGCCGCAGCACGTGCGGACTGATCCGCTCGGGCGGGATGCCGACTTCCGCGGCGAGCGTCCGGACCAGTTGGAACAGGCGCACACGCGACAGATAGGTGGTACCGGAGGGGAACAGGAACGAGCTTGCGGCGGGAACATGGTTTCGCCACGCCGTAACCGCGGCGCGCGAGCGGTCCGACAGCGGCACCAGCCGCTCGCGCCCTCCCTTGCCACGGACGATCATGTACGGGCGATCGGGCGCCACCGCGTTGCGGGGCAGCGACACCAATTCGGTCGCGCGAAGCCCAGAGCCGTAGAGCAACTCGAGCAGGGCGGCGAGTCGCCGGTCGCGGGGATCCGGCGGGTCCCGCGCCAACCGCGCGGCGATGCCCGCGAACAGCCGGGCGACCTCGTCGTGGTCCAGCGTGCGCGGCAACCCTCGATGCGCACCCGGGCGCGGCAGCGCGCCGCCCGGATCGTCGGCGCGGTGACCTTCCTCATGAAGGAACGCGAAGAACCGCCGCGTGGCGGCCGCCTTCCGCGCGACCGTCGCCTTGGATAGCCCCTGCCACTCCGTCGACAGCCGGCCGAGGGCGCCCGCGTCCGCCTCCGCTAAACCGCCGTCGAGCGCTGCGGAGGCAAGCGTCAGGTCGCTGCGGTACGCCGCCAGCGTGTTGCGCGCCGCGCCCGCTTCGGCCGCCATCATCTCGAGGAAACGCTCCACCAGCGCCCGATCGTCGAGAACTCGACTGTGGCTCACGCGCGGGCGATGGCCTCGGCCGCGATCATCCGGGCCTCGCCGTCGAGGCCGGCGGCACGCAGTGCGTCGACGATGCGATACAATGCCTCGGGCGGCACGCCGCGCCAGGCCGGCGACTGCATCCCGATCGCCGCCAGGAGGACCACCATGCCGGGCTGCCCCCGGCGAACCGCGCGATCGAGCGCGCGGGTCCAGCTGTTCTCCGCCCCGATCCGTACCTCCAGGGTCTTCGCGCCGCGTTCGACATCGTCCGGGTTCAGCCGGCCAAGTCCCGCGAGGCCGGCGAACAACAGCCGCTGCTTCAGCGCTGCGTCGCCAGTGCCGGAATAGCGGCTCAAGACGCCATAGGAAACCGACCCGGCCGTGTCGGGATCGGCGAGCATCAGCATCGCCCAGGCGTCGCTTCCCTCCGCGACATGATCTCGCCAGCGACCCGCCGTGCGATCGAGCCCGGCGCTGAGCATCGAGGCGATCAGCCGGTCGGCGTCAGGCTCGGTCTTCCCCGGCATCACTCGAGCGGCGGCCTGCGCGGTCAGGATCAGGCGGGCATAGGCCGTGCTTGTACCTACCGCGCCCCACAACCGCCCGAGTGCCGCGCGCCGCGCCTCCGGCGTCGGATCCTCGTACGAAGCCCGCAGGTCGTCCGAGATCTCGGAAGCGCCCGCCGCCTCGTCCTGCGCCTCGTTGAGCGAGGCATAGAGGTCGACGAGGGCGGCACTCGACAAGACGCCCGTGGTCGCGGCGATATCGGCAGGCGCCGCCCGGCTCGACGCGGGGATGCTGGGCGAAAGCGCCCGCCAGCCGGCGACCTGCGGCCCCGCGGTCGCATAGAGCGTGTCTGGGATCGCGACCCCGGTCGCGGTCGCCAAACCGTAACGCCAGGCGGTAAGCTGGCTCACCAAGTCCCACTCGATCGTCACCGCCTGCCGACCTTGGCCGCCAGCACCGACGACCTTCTGCGCGAGCTGATAGTCGATGCCATTCGCGACATGCTGGCGGCGCGCGGCGGCCAGCAGCGGAAGCGCCGCCGCCGGCGTGCCGGACAGCGACACGCAGATGGGCTTGGCCAGCTTCCACGCCCGTTCGGGATCGCGCTGCGCAGCTGTGTCGACCAGCGGGCAGAGCGCCGCCGGGTCGCCGGTGGCCAGCGCCACCTGCATCGCGACCTGATAGAGCTTGGGCGTATAATTGTCGTCGTCGACGCCCTGCACCACGGCACGCGCCGCGACCGCCTCCCCCATGCGGAGCAGCAGCCAGGCGCGCTCGGCGGCGAAGTCCGCACCGTTGACGTTCGCGGGCGTATCGAGCGGCGACACCAGCGCGCGCCGCAACGTGATCGCCATCCATCGCGACGCGATCGGGCCGTTCAGCCCGCGCATCAGCGCCTCGATCCAGCGCCCATCGGCATCGCCGAACGCATCCGCCTGCACGCCGCCCTGCACCGGCCCAGAAGCGCCGACCAGCGATAGCGGCCGACGCGCGAAGTCAGGCAACGCATATTGAGCGACCGTCTCGGGGTCGGCGGTTGGGGTCGGCGTGGGTGACAGCGCAGGGCCGGCGGGATCGCCAGGCAGACCGGTGGCCGGCGTCGCCGGCAACGGCTGAACGGTCGCGCCCAGAGAGCCTGTCCGCGGCGTCGAGGATGCCGTTGGCGTCGGGCTCGGCTGCGCCGGCTCGCCGAATCCCGGCGGCAGGATGGACTCCGGTCTTTCCTGCGCTCCGGCGGCCGCCAACCCTATAGCGGCAGCGACAATCACCAGGCCGGCAGCGCCGGCCAGAAGCCTAGCCCGCGAGATTGGCAAGACTGACCGCCTTTTCGACCCGCACGACCGGCTTCTCGCGCGCGCGGCCGGCGAGCAGCACCAGGCCGCCGACGATGACGATCAAGGCGACGATCAACAATGTGAGGGAACGGGACATGGAAAACCTCGACACGCGGGCGAGTGCGGCCTTTTGCCCCCGCCCGTCGGCGCTGTATAGCCGGCGGGACCATGTTGCCAAGCCACGCGCTCAAACCCTTGTGGACCGGGAAGCCGATCGTGCTGATCGGGCTGATGGGCGTAGGCAAATCCACCGTCGGTCGCCGGCTCGCCGTCCGGCTGGGCCTGCCCTTCGCGGACGCCGACAGCGAGATCGAGACGGCGGCCGGCATGACCGTGACGGACATCTTCACGCAATTTGGCGAACCCTATTTCCGCGACGGGGAGCGTCGGGTCATCCGGCGCCTGATCGATGGATTGCCAAAGGTGATCGCGACCGGCGGCGGCGCATTCCTGGATGGTGACACCCGCTCGCTGATCCTCGATCAGGCGGTAGCGATATGGCTGCACGCCGATCCCACGGTCCTCGCCGATCGGGTACGGCGGCGCGACACCCGGCCGCTGCTGCGCGGGCGCGATCCGCTCCAGGTGCTGGCGGACCTCGCGGCGGCGCGCAACCCGATCTATGCGCAGGCACCGATCCACGTCGCCAGCCACCGCGCGCCGCACGACGCCACCGTCGGCGCGATCCTGAAGGCGATCGGGCGATGAAGGTCGTCCCCATGTCGCTGGGCGATCGCAGCTACGACGTGCTGATCGAGGCCGGCCTGCTCGCCCGCGCCGGCGACCACATCGCTCCGTTCGCGCCGCGCCGCGCAGTGGCAATCGTGGCGGACGAGACGATCGGCCAGCACCTGGCGACGCTCACGGCCTCGCTCGACGCCGCCGGCCTTGGCTGGCAGGCGATCACCGTCCCGGCCGGCGAGGCGGCGAAGAGCTGGGGCCAGCTCGAACATGTCTGCGACCGGCTGCTGGCGTTCGAGATCGAGCGGAGCGATCCCGTGATCGCGCTGGGCGGCGGGGTCGTCGGCGACTTGGTCGGGTTCGCGAGCGCGATCCTGAAACGCGGTTGCCGGCTGGTCCAGATCCCCACGACGCTGCTGGCGCAGGTCGACAGCTCGGTCGGTGGCAAGACGGCGATCAACACGCGCGCGGGCAAGAACCTGATCGGCGCGTTCCACCAGCCGGCGCTGGTGCTGATCGATCCCGACGTGCTGGACACGCTGCCCGCCCGCGAGCTGCGCGCGGGCTACGCCGAGGTCGTGAAATACGGCCTGATCGACGACTTTGCCTTCTTCCAATGGTGCGAGGCGAACGGCGCCGCGCTGCTGGCCGGGGACCCGGACGCGCGCGAGCAGGCCATCGCCCACTCTGTGGCCGCCAAGGCGCGGATCGTGGCCGAGGACGAGCATGAGACGACCGGGCGACGCGCGCTGCTGAACCTCGGTCACACGTTCGGCCACGCGCTAGAAGCCGCGGCGGGCTTTGACGGTAGCCTTCTCCATGGCGAGGCGGTGGCGGCGGGATGTGCGCTGGCGTTCGACTATTCGGTCGAGCGTGGCCTGTGTCTCGGGCAGGACCCGGCGCGGCTGAAGGCGCATTGGCGGGCGAGCGGCCTGCCCGACGGACTGGCCGCCGCCAAGGTGAAGGCGTCGTCGCAGCAACTGATCGAGCATATGCGCCACGACAAGAAGGGCAGCGGCGGCCGGATACCCTTCCTGCTCGCGCGCAGGATCGGCGAGACGTATCTCGACCGGGACGTCGATCTTGAAGACGTGGCGGCGTTCCTCGATCGTCAGCCGCGCTGATGCCCAACGGCGTGAAGAAGGCCAATTTGCCGACCAAAATCTGCCCCGCCTGCCAACGCCCGTTCACCTGGCGCAAGAAGTGGGCGCGGGACTGGGATCAGGTCATCTATTGCTCGGACGCGTGCCGGAAGAATCGGTGATCGGGCGTCATCCCCGCGTCCCGATCCAGGCCAGCCACAGCCAACCAGCGATCAGCAGGGCGCCACCTAACGGCGTGATCGCGCCGAACCAGCGTGGCGCCCCCAGCGCCATCAGGTAGAGGGTGCCGGCGAACAGCGCCCCGCCGGCGACGAACAGCCACCCCGCCCCGCGCGCGTCCAGCCGCATCGCGACGAGAGCGGCGACGGCATGGATGAGTTGATAATGCCCGCCCGTCTTCAGCCATTCCGCCGCCTCGCCATGCGCGCCGTGCGCGCCGAACGCCCCCGCCCCTACCGCCAAGGCGCCCGAAAGCGCCGCGACGACCAGCAACCAGTTCATGCCCGCACTCCGTGCCATCCTGCCCACCAGACCGGCGCATAGGCGATCAGGAAGGCCAGTGCGACGGCCAAAGCGGCGGCACCGGCGAGCATCACCGCGCCCGACAGCATGTCCTTCACCGCCTTGATCTCGGGATGGATCTCGGGATGGAGCAGATCGATCAGCGCTTCGAGCGCCGCGTTGACGAGTTCGAGCGCGGTGACAAGCGCCGCGACGATGCCGAACAACGCCCACCAGACCGCCGGAGGGCGGACGACGAGCAACACGACCAGCGCCGCCGACGCGAGCCCGACATGGACGCGAAAGCTGTGCTCACGCCGGAACGCCGCCGCGATGCCCGCCGCCGCGAACCCCAGCCGTTCATGCAACGGACGACCCTTCACGCGTGCGCCTCGTCCGGCGGCGTCTGGAACGGTTCGACCACCATGCGATCAATCCCGGCGCGCAGGTCTCCACTCGCCATCTGCGCGCGCAGCCGTTCGCCGTCACCGTGGCGGTACTCATGTTCGGTACGGTCGATCTCCGCGCCGTCTACGCCGATGTCCACCATCGCCAGCCGCGCCATGCAGACCGCCGATTCGAAAACCTCGCGCATCGTGCCGGCGATCCGCGCGCCGTCCATCTTCATGAGGCTGCGACGATCATAGGCGCGCACGAACACGCTCGCCTCGGGAAAGGCTGCATTGACGCCGTGCAGGATGTTGGCATCGATCACGTCGCCGTCGATGCAGAACAGGATCAACTGCGCGTCTGCCCCGCCGGCCTGTCGCAACAGGTCCAGCCGGGTGCCGTCGCCGTAATAGACTTTGGCGCCGAAGCTGCCCGCGACGTCGATCATCTCCGTATCCTGGTCGATCAGCGTAACGGTGACGCCCTGCGCCAGCAGCATCTGCGCCACTGTCTGTCCGAACCGGCCGTAACCGATCACCAGCGCGCTCGCGCCGTCGGCGTGCGGCGCTTCCCGCGTGCCGCGCGTCTTCGTCTCCGCGCGGAACCGGCGGGTCGCCATCATCAGGAACGGCGTCGTCGCCATCGACAACGTCACGATCGCGCCGAACAGGCTGGCCGCTTCCGGCGCGATCAGCAGCGCGTCCTGCGCCTGCGCGAACAGCACGAATCCGAACTCGCCGCCCTGACTGAGCAGCAGGCCCAGCGCCAGGGCGCCACGCCAGTTCATCCGGAACGCGAGGCCGAGCAGGAAGATAATCGCCGCCTTGGTCGCGATCAGCGCCAACGCCATGCCCACCACGAAGAAGGGCCGCTCGCCGATGGCGTGGAGGTCCAGCGTCATGCCGATCGCGAGGAAGAACAGCCCCAGCAGGATCGAGCGGAACGGCTCGACGTCCGCCTCCAACTCGTGTCGATACGGCGAGTCGGCGAGCATTACCCCCGCCACGAATGCCCCCAGCGCCGTCGACAGCCCGAGCGCTTCCATGACCGCGGCGCTGGCGATGACGGTGAACAGCCCGGCGAAGACGAACATCTCGCGCTCGCCCATGCCGCCGATCACCCGGAAGAGCGGGCGCAGGCCATAGCGGCCCACGATCACCAGTCCGGCAACGGCGGCGACCGTGTAGACGACCATCAGCCACGCGGGCGGCGCGTGCGGGTCCGCCGGCGCGCGGCTGAGCGCGGCGACGATGGTGATGAGCGGCACGATCGAGAGGTCCTGCAGCAGCAGGATCGAGAAGGCGCGCTCCCCGAACGGGGTCCTCAGGCGACCGGCCGACTGCAGCATCGGCAGCACCTGCGCGGTGGACGAGAGCGCCAGCGGCAACCCCAGCGCCAGCGCGGCGGACGGCGAGAAGCCGGCGATCAGCCACACGACCGCCGCGATTGCCACACCGCACGCGATCACCTGCGCCAAGCCGAATCCGAAGATGTCGGACTTGAGCTGCCACAGGCGGGTGGGGTTCAGCTCCAGGCCGACGAGGAAGAGTAGCAGCGTGATGCCGAGCTGCGCGAAACCCATCTTGCCTTCGGCGTCGCCGACGAGGTGCAGCATCTCGGGCCCGACGACCGCGCCCGCGACAAGATAGCCCAGCGTCGCGCCCAGCCCCAGCCGCCGGAACAGCAGCACGAACGCCAGCGCGAAGCCGAGCATCACGACCCCGTCGCGCAGCAACGACCCCGGCCCGGCGCCCGCCATCAGCGCCGACGCTCCGTCACGCCGGGTCCGTCCGGGCCAGCGCGGCCTTCTCCGCCGCCTCCGCCGCCGCCTCGAACGCCAGCCTGATCGAGGCATGGCGCGCGGTATAGCCGAGCGCCGGCGACAGCGCGGCGAGGCCCGGCCAGTCGGGCGGCGAGCCCTCGCCCGCGGCGAGCCACGCCGTCATCGCATCACGCGCGATCGCGAGGTCTGCGGGCGTACGGCCCAGCACCTCGGCCGCAAGCAATGCGGACGACGCCTGGCCGAGCGCGCAGGCGCGGACGAGCAGGCCCATCTCGTTTACCCGTCCGTCCGCGTCGAGGTTGACGTCGACGGTCACCCGGCTGCCGCAGATCGGCGACCGGCGCTCGGCGGTGCCCATAGGGTCGACCAGCCGCTCGTGGCGCGGGATCGATGCGGCGAGCCGCAGGATCTCGTTGTTGTACACAGTGTCAGCGCTCATGATGGTCCCTCGCCGAACCGGTAGCGGTCGCGTTGTCGCCCGACCGGTCGAACATCGGCCGACCGTGGCGGCGGCGGTCGATCATGTCGGCCATGCTGGCGCTCGTCGCGCTGAGCAGCGGATAGGTCCGCGATCGGACCATCCAGTCGGGCCGGCCGGTCGGCCCGCCGTCGCGGATGTCGACCAGCATCAGCAGCGGCAGGAAGGCGAGGCTCGCGAGGATGAGCCCCTTGAGCGCACCGAAACCGAAGCCGAGCGCACGGTCGACGGGTCCGAGCACCGAGTTGCGCGTCCGCCGCCCGAGCGCGGTCGCGACCAGCCGCCCGCCAAAATAGGTGACGCCGACGATCAGCGCGAACGCCAGCACCGCCGCGCCCGACGCGGTGCCCACCGACCGGACCAGTGCGGCGGTGAGCGGGGCGTGGAAGAACGTCATCGCGAACACCACCGCGACCCAGGCGAACAGCGACAGCACCTCCGTCACGAACCCACGCGCCGCGCCCAGCACGGCCGCGCCGGCGACACCGACGAGCACCAGTATATCGAGCGCGGTCAGACCCATCACGCCCGCTTAGGCCGGAGGCGCCCGGCCTGTCGAGCCGGCGCCTGACTCCCGCCGCCCCTCAGCCCCGCCCGAGCAGGTGATCGACGAGCCGCTGCAACGTCGCAAAGCCATTGAGCCGGAGCCCGCTTCTGTCGCCGGTCATCGAGGCGGGCACCAGCGCGCGCTCGAAGCCGAGCTTGGCCGCCTCCTTCAGCCGCAGCGGCCCGTGCGCGACCGGGCGCACCTCGCCCGACAGCGCCACCTCGCCGAACGCGACCGCGTCGGCGGGCACCGGCCGCTCGCTCATCGCCGACACCAGCGCCGCGGCGACCGCCATGTCGGCGGCGGGATCCTGCACGCGATACCCACCGGCGATGTTGAGATAGACTTCCGCCGACGAGAAGGAGAGCCCGCAGCGTGCCTCCAGTACCGCCAGGATCATCGCCAGCCGCCCGGCATCCCAGCCGACCACCGCGCGCCTGGGCGTCGCGCCGGAAGCCAGTCGGACGGTCAGCGCCTGCACCTCGACCAGCACCGGGCGCGTGCCCTCCAGCGCCGGGAACACCGTCGTGCCCGTCACCCCCTCGCTGCGCTGGGTCAGGAACAGCGCGGAAGGGTTGGACACCTCCGTCAACCCCTCCTCCACCATCGCGAAGACGCCGATCTCGTCCGTGCCGCCGAAGCGGTTCTTGATCGCGCGCAGGATACGGTACTGGTGGCTGCGCTCGCCCTCGAACGACAGGACCGTGTCGACCATGTGCTCCAGCACGCGGGGCCCGGCGATGCTGCCGTCCTTGGTGACGTGGCCGACCAGCACCAGCGCTGTGCCGCGTTCCTTGGCGAAGCGGATCAGCTCCTGCGACGACGCGCGCACCTGGCTGACTGTGCCGGGCGCACCCTCGATCAGGTCCGAGTGCATTGTCTGGATCGAGTCGATCACCAGCAACGCGGGCGGCGGCCCGGCGGACAGCGTCGTCAGGATATCGCGCACCGACGTCGCGCTGGCGAGCCGGACCGGTGCGTCGCCCAGCCCCAGCCGTCGCGCGCGCAACCGAACCTGATCGGCGGCTTCCTCGCCGGACACATAGGCGACATAGCGACCAGCGACAGCCATCCGCGCCGCGGCCTGGAGCAGGAGCGTCGACTTCCCGATCCCGGGATCGCCACCGATCAGCGTCGCCGACGCCTCGACGAACCCGCCGCCGAGCGCGCGATCGAACTCGACGATGCCGGTCGCCATCCGGTCGGGCAGCGCGACCTCGGCATCCAGCGACACCAAGGTCACCGCGCGACCACCGCCCTGCAGGTCGTGCTTCGCCCTGAACGGGGTGATCGTCGCCCCTGCCTCCTCCACCATCGTGTTCCATTCGGAACAGTCGCCGCACTGCCCCGCCCACCGCGAGCTGACCGAGCCGCAGGCCTGACAGACGAAGCGCTTCTGGTTCTTTGCCATCGCCCGCGTTTACCGGAACAGGACGGGAACGACAATCCCGCGCCGGTCGCCCGCGAGCGGCGACGGTGGCGTTACGATCACTGCCCGGCTATCGCCCCAGCCGACATGCAGCCGCCCGACCTTCGCGTCGCCCTCTTCAGCGGCAATTACAACTATATCCGCGATGGTGCGAACCAGGCGCTCAACCTGCTCGTCGGGCATCTGATGGCGCGCGGCGCCACGGTACGCGTCTATTCGCCGACGACCGAGACGCCCGCCTTTCCCCCGACCGGCGACCTGGTTAAGGTCCCCGCCTTCGCCTTCCCGGGCGGTCGGGAGGAATACAAGCTCGGACGCGGCCTGCCATGGACCACGCGGCGCGACCTCAAAGCCTTTGCGCCCAATCTGGTCCACGTGTCCGCGCCCGAGTTCCTGGGCCATCGCGCAATCACCTGGGCGCGCAGGCGGGACATACCGGTCGTCGCGTCGCTCCATACCCGGTTCGAGACGTATTTCCGCTATTACGGCGTCGGCTTCGTCGAGCCGGGCGTCCGGGCGATCCTGAAGCGCTTCTACAACCGCGCGGACCGCGTGCTGACCCCGACGGCGTCGACGGCGGAGGTGATCCGCGGCTGGGGCGTGACGACTCCGACGTCGCAATGGCCGCGCGGGGTGGACCATCGGCGGTTCTCGCCCGAAGCGCGCAGCCTCGACTGGCGCCGATCGCTGGGCATTGGCGACGACGAGGTGGCGATCGGCTTCCTCGGCCGGCTGGTGCTCGAAAAGGGACTGGACGTTTTCGCCGACGTCGTGACCGAGCTTCGCCGGCGCGGGATCGCGCACCGCGTCCTGATCGTCGGCGAAGGACCCGCGCGCGACTGGTTCGCGGGGCGCGTGCCGCAGGCGGCGTTCGCGGGCTTTCAGCGCGGCGACGATCTCGGCCGTGCGGTCGCGTCGATGGACATGCTGTTCAACCCCAGCGTCACCGAGACCTGGGGGCAGGTGACGTCGGAGGCGATGGCGGCGGGCGTCCCCGTCGTCGCCGCGCGCGCGACCGGCGCGATCGATCTGGTGCAGCACGGCGTCACCGGCTTCCTCGCGGAGCCCCGCGACATCCCGGCCTATGCCGATGCGATCGGGCGGATCGTCGCCGACCCGGCGCTCGCGCAGTCGATGAGTGCGGCCGGCCACGCCCGCGCCGCCGGCTGGAGCTGGGAGGGCGCGAGCGAGGCGGTGCTGCGGGCCTATCTCGGCGTCATGCGGGCGCGTCCCCTCGCGGCTCGGGCACCCGCCAGTCGAAGCTGAGCGGCGCCTCGCGGAACGCGAACCGGTCAAGGTGGCTCGAGACGACCTCACGCATCCGACCCATGTCCTCGCCTTCCGGCACCCGCAGCAGCACGTCGAGCGTGTCGCCTTCGGCGCGCATCTCCAGCCGGGCGCCGTTGGGGAAATCGATCGTCCCCTCCTCGGCATCGGATGCCACCGTCATCCTGTGGCTCCAATGCTTGGCGAGCTGTTGCAGATAGCGGCTGGCCGATCGGGTCGGCACCCGTGCGACGGAGACGGAAGGCATGGCGGGCGCGCTCACCGCAACCGCTCGATCTTTTGGGCGAGCTCATCGATCAGCGCCGCAATGTCGTGCGGCGTGTCATCAGTGAAGCCGCCGCGCGCCTGCCGGTTTCGGATCGCGACACCAAGGTTGCGCACCGCGCGCCAGACGGGAGAAGCGCCATGCTGTTCGCGCGCTTCACCCATCTCGACGAGCCGAGCGATCAGCGCGTCGACCTGCGGCCGGTTTTCTTCCAGATGCCGCCGCCCCTCGTCGGTCGCCGCAAAACGCTTCTTGCTGTCGTCGGACGCTTGCGCGGCTATCAGCCCCATCTCATCGAGCAGCGTCAGCGTCGGGTAGACGACCCCGGGACTGGGCGCATAAGCCCCGCCCGTCAGTTTCTCGATCTGGCGGATCAGGTCATAGCCGTGAGCCGGCTCGTCGGCGATCAGCTTGAGCAGCACCAGCCGCAACTCGCCACCGTCGAAGACCCGCCCGCGGCCGCCGCGGCCGCCCCGCTCACGCTCGCCTCCGCCCATATCCCAATCGAAGCCGCCCCGGCCGCCCCAGGGTCCTGCACCCCAACTCGAACCACCGCGCGATCCGCAATTCCGGCCATGCCGGTGCCCATGCATCCCGTGCCACATCATTGATCTCCTTCTTCCATGATGCAGCGAAGATATATCGTGATGATTTTACGTCAAGGCTGATTGAGATATATCTTGCTAATATTTCTTATGTCAGCCCCCGGACTTGTTCCAAGCTCCGGCTTTCGGCACGAGATCGTCTTCCTCCGGCGAGCGACACGCGAGCCGCGAGTTGAACCTCGGAACAAGTCCGGGGTGACGAAGGGTGAGCATTGCGCCCTCTGCCCGGATAGGGTGACGCAACGGTTCGGAACATCCTATCTTCATTACATGGCCGACCTCTTCGCCGCCTTCGACCCGCCCCCCGCGCCCGAGCCGACCACGCCAGCGGACGCGCCGCTCGCCGATCGGCTTCGCCCTCGCACGCTCGCCGAGGTGGTGGGGCAGGAGCATCTGACCGGCGTGGACGGCGCGATCGGGCGGATGGTGGCGGCCGGAAGGCTGTCGTCGATGATCCTGTGGGGGCCGCCCGGCACCGGCAAGACGACGATCGCGCGACTGCTCGCTGCCTCCGTGCACCTACGCTTCGCCGCGATCTCGGCCGTGTTCTCGGGCGTCGCGGACCTCAAACGCGTGTTTGCCGAGGCGCGCGACCATGCCCGCCTCAAGGAAAATGGGGCCGGCAAGCGCACCTTGCTGTTCGTGGACGAGATCCACCGCTTCAACCGCGCGCAGCAGGACGGCTTCCTGCCGTTCGTCGAGGACGGGACCGTCACGCTGGTCGGCGCCACGACCGAGAACCCCAGCTTCGAGATCAACGCCGCGCTGCTCAGCCGCGCGCAGGTGCTGGTGCTCCACCGCCTCGACCGCGCGGCGCTCGACCAGTTGATCGCGCGCGCGGAGGCGGCGATGGAGCGGCCGCTGCCGCTCACGCCCGAGGCGCGAGACGCGTTGCTCGCCAGTGCGGACGGCGACGGGCGCTTCCTGCTCAACCAGGCGGAGACGCTGTTCGCCGTCGACCTGCCCGCCCCGCTCGACCCCGCCGGCCTGTCGGGCTTTCTCCAGCGCCGCGTTGCGGTCTACGACAAGGACCGCGACGGGCACTACAATCTGATCTCCGCGCTGCACAAGGCGATCCGGGGATCGGACCCGCAGGCGGCGCTCTACTATCTCGCGCGGATGCTGACGGCGGGCGAGGAGCCGCTGTTCCTGTTGCGCCGCCTCGTCCGCGCCGCGTCGGAGGACATCGGCCTCGCCGACCCCCAGGCGCTGGTCCAGTGCCTCGCCGCCAAGGACGCGTACGATTTCCTCGGCAGCCCGGAAGGCGAGCTGGCGATCGCGCAGGCGTGTCTGTATCTCGCGACCGCGCCTAAATCGAACGCCGCCTACAAGGCGCAAAAGGCCGCCTGGATCAGCGCGCGCGAGACGGGCTCTCTCCAGCCGCCCGATGCGATACTGAACGCGCCGAGCGGGTTGATGCGCGACCTCGGCTACGGCCGCGGCTATGCTTATGACCACGACGCGCCCGACGCCTTCTCGGGCGCGGACTACTGGCCGAAGGGCTTGGCGCCGCAGCGTTTCTACCAGCCTACGGAGCGCGGGTTCGAGGCGCGGCTCTCGGAGCGGCTGGCGACGTGGGAGCGGCGGCGCGAGGAACTAGCGCAATCGTCTAAGACGTGAGCACGCGGTTCGATCGGTTCATCGCGATCGACTGGTCCGGCGCGCGCGGCCGATGGCAGCCCGGCATCGCCGTTGCCGAGTGCGGCGCGGGTGACGACTCGCCGACGCTGGTGGCGCCACCCGGCCGAGCCTGGTCGCGCGACGAGGTGTTCGACTGGCTGACCGCGCTGGCCGCATCGGGAAGCGCCGCCTTGATCGGGCTCGACCTGTCGCCGTCCCTGCCCTTCGAAGACGCCGGGGCGTTCTTCCCGGCTTGGGCTCGCTCACCGCGTGACGCCAAGGCGCTATGGGCGGTCGTCGACGAGCTGGCGGCGGGCGAGCCGCATTTCGGCGTGAGCGCCGTCGTCGATCATGACGAGCTGCGGCATCATTTCCGCCACCTCGGCCGCCTGTCCTTTACGGGACGTGGGCGGTTGCGGCGGTGCGAGGAGCGCCAGCGCGAGCGGCCGGGATTGTCGCCGTCCAGCTGCTTCAACCTCGTCGGCCCGGCGCAGGTCGGCAAGTCGAGCCTGACGGGCATGCGGGTGCTCCACGCACTCGCCGGACGCATCGCGGTCTGGCCGTTCGACCCGGTACCGACGAGCCGCGCCGTGATCGTGGAGATCTACACGACGATCGCGGCACTCGGCTCGGGCCGGCCACCCGGCCGCGCCAAGATGCGCGACGCGGCGAGCCTCGACGCCGCGCTCCGGGCGCTCGGCTGCGCAGCCTCCGGGCATGTCGGTCCGATAACGGATCACGCCACCGATGCGATCCTGTCGGCGGCGTGGCTGCGGGCGCAGGCTGGCAACGCCGCGCTATGGTCGCCTGAGGGCCTGGACGACGTCGCGACGACCGAGGGCTGGACCTTCGGCGTTCCCTGACGCATGGCTCACGGCAGGCCGGTTTAGCTCAGCTGGTAGAGCAGCGGTTTTGTAAACCGAAGGTCGCGGGTTCGATTCCTGCAACCGGCACCACTCCTCCGCCGCCCCGTCCGCCGATCAGGGCTCCCGCTTCCTGAACGTCCGCCGCTTGGCACGGGGCCGGCGCATGATCTGATCCCAGAACCTCTGGTACTGGATGTTACGGGCCCGGCGTGTCCGATGCCGCACCGTTCGCCGATGTCCGACGAAGCGATGACGCGCATACGCGAACAGCATGATGGTAGGGACAGCAAAGACGTACCAACCAAACATGGTGATGACACCCGCGCCATGAACTCCGTCCCTTAATGCTGCACCGCCGCAAGCGTCGTCAAGCGGCTGTGACGTCGATCTGGACGAGGATGTACGACTTTGGGGCATCGTTACGGCACCATTACGGTGGAAGCGACGTTCTGCGCCCGCATGATCAAGGTCGCCAGCTACAACATCCACAAGGGCATCGGCAGCGATCGACGCCGTAACCCCACTCGCATCCTGGATGTCTTGGCCGAAATCGATGCGGACGTCGTCGCGCTTCAGGAGGCGGATCGACGGTTCGGCGAGCGGGCGCAGGTGATCGATCCGCACCTGCTCGAAGAGCAGGGCCTGTGGAAGGCGGCCCCCGTCGGGCATCGTTCCGCCAGCATGGGCTGGCACGGCAATGCGCTCCTGGTGCGGCGGGCGGCCACCGTCCTGGACTGCGAGGCGATGCACCTGCCCGCGCTCGAGCCGCGCGGCGCGGCGATGGTGGACGTCGATATTGACGGCCAGCCGCTGCGGGTCGTCGGCATGCACCTCGACCTGTCGGGGCTCTGGAGACGCAAGCAGGCGCGCGCGATCATCTCCCATATCGCGACCTGTTCGCATTCCTTGCCGACGGTGCTGATGGGCGACCTCAACGAATGGAGCGTCGCGTCGGGCTGCCTGCGCGATTTCGCGCGCGACTATCGCTTCGCGCCGACCGGGCCGAGCTTCCACGCGCGTCGGCCGATCGCGCGTCTGGACCGCATCATGGCGTCCCCGGCCTGGCGCATCGTCGACGGCGGCGTCCACTCCTCGGCGACCGCGCGGCGGGCGTCGGACCACCTGCCGATCTGGGCGACGCTGGAGCTTGCCTGACCTGTGTAGGGTCTGACGGGCATGGGCGCCGGGCGTCTGGTCAAAGCGTCGCCATCGCGGTAGCATCCTCGCCTGTCGGCAGGAGCGAGCGGGACGATGCAATTCCTGAAGATCCTGTTCTGGTGCCTGCTGGCGTTCCTCGCGGCGGTGTTCACGCTGGGCAACTGGATCTCGGTGCCGATCCGTCTGTGGGGCGGGATGATCGCGGAGACGAACCTGCCGCTGCTGCTGCTGATCGTCTTCCTCGTCGGGTTGCTGCCGACGCTGATCGTCCAGCACGTCCATCGCTGGCGCTTGCGGCAGCGGTTGGCGGCGGTGGAACGCCAGTTGGCGGACCTGCGCGCGCTGCCCGTCGCGCCGGTGGTGGTGGCGCAGCCCCATGCGATCGTCGCGCAGGCTTCGGTCGCGGTCCCACCCCCGCCGGTGATCGCGGTGCCGCCGGTGTCCGCCGACGCCGACAGCGCGACCGGACCCGACGCGTTGCTGTGACGAGCCCGATCTACGTCGCCCTCGACACGCCCGACCTTGCGCGTGCCCACGATGTTGCTGCCCGGGTGCGCGCGCATGTCGGCGGGATCAAGCTGGGGTTGGAGTTCTTCGCCGCGCATGGCCCGGCGGGCGTTCGGGAGATGGCGACGCTGGGACTGCCGATCTTCCTCGACCTGAAGCTGCACGACATTCCCAACACGGTCGCCAAGGCGATCCAGGCGCTCGGGCTCCTCGCGCCGTCGATCCTGACCGTCCACGCCGCCGGCGGCCGGGCGATGCTCGAGGACGCGAAGGCCGCCGCGCCGGTCGCCACCAGGGTCGTGGCCGTGACGATGCTGACGAGCCTCGACGCCGCCGACCTAGTCGACACGGGCGTCGGCGGCAGCGCGCACGATCAGGTGATGCGCCTCGCCGATCTCGCCCGGACGGCCGGGCTCGATGGGATCGTGTGCGCGGGGACGGAGATCGCGGCGGTGCATCGGGCGTGGCCCAAGGGCTTCCTCGTCGTCCCGGGCCTCCGTCCCGCGGACGGCGCGGCGGGGGACCAGAAGCGGGTGGTGACGCCGCGGGCGGCGCGAGACGCGGGCGCGTCGGTGCTGGTGATCGGGCGACCGATCACCGGAGCGGACGATCCCGATCAGGCGGCGCGCGCGATCGGCGCGACGTTGTGAGGCTGCCGGCCATGATCTGGCTGGCGTCCATACTGGCGTTCGTCCCGGCAGCGACGCGGGTCACCACGTCCCATGGGGCGACGATTTGGCCGACCGGCAGCTTTTCCCACATCAAATTATGCTCTCGGGCGGTCCCGGCTCCGATCGAGGGTGAGTGGCAACCTACATGGCGCGATATCGAGCGGGCCGAACGATCGCTGCCGAACACCTTGCGAGCCTGGCGCATCCATCACGATCCCGACTCCCTTGTATCAGCGGCGCAATTTGGTGAGTCGAACTGGCAATCACGCTGGTCACGCAACTATTTCGGCATCGTTCGGGCGAAGCGCCGGCTGCTGTACATCGATTTCGCACCCCGGTCGTATCGTGACGGGTTCGGCGTGTGTGACGGCTTTCCGGTGTTCTTCGGGATCGAATATGATCCGGTCATCAGATCGATCGTTGCGCTGTCGACAAACGGCATAGCCTGATCGCTCACGCGGTCTAAAGGAATCTCATGCCCGCCACCGCCAAGATCTGCGGCCTGTCGACACCCGACACGCTTGACGCCGCCACCGCGGGCAACGCGAGCCACGTAGGCTTCGTGTTCTTCGCGCCCTCGCCCCGCAACGTCGGCGTAGCCGAGGCGGCGTGGCTCGCCGCGCGCGTGCCGGCGACGATCGCCCGCGTGGGCGTGTTCGTCGATCCGGACGACGCGCTGATCGACGAGGCGATGGCCGCGGCCCGGCTCGACGCGGTCCAGCTCCACCGCGTGACGCCTGCCCGCGCCGCGGCGATCCGCACGCGGACGGGCGCGGAGACCTGGGCGGCGGTGGCGGTGCGGACGCGCGCGGACCTCGACGCGGCGGTCGCGTTCCGGGGCGCGGCGGATCGGTTGCTGTACGACGCCAAGACGCCCGACGGCGCGGCGCTGCCGGGCGGCATGGGGTTGCGCTTCGACTGGTCGCTGCTCGACGGCTTCGCGCATGCGATGCCTTGGGCGCTGTCGGGCGGACTCGACGCTGGGAATGTCGCCGAGGCGATCGGGCGGACGGGCGCGCGGCTGGTGGACGTGTCGTCCGGCGTCGAGAGCGCGCCAGGCGTCAAGGACGCGAGCCGGATCACTGCTTTTCTGCGAGCTGTCCGCTCAGATCGCGCGTAGTCGGGAGACGTCTATGCGGCAGGCGGGCAACGCGTGTCTCGACTTCGCTCGACACGAACGGCATTAGGCCGCGATGAACGCGCCCAACAGCTTTCGCACGCAACCCGACGACCGCGGACATTTCGGCCAATTCGGCGGCCGCTATGTCGCAGAGACGCTGATGCCGCTGATCCTCCAGCTCGACGACGCCTATCGCGCGGCGAAGGCGGATCCGGCGTTCCGGGCGGAGTTCGACGATCTGCTGGAGCATTACGTCGGCCGCCCAAGCCCGCTCTACCACGCCGAGCGGCTGTCGGCGGCGCTTCGTGCCTCCGCTCCCGACGGCATGGGCGCGCAGGTCTGGTTCAAGCGCGACGAGCTCAACCATACCGGCGCGCACAAGATCAACAACTGCATCGGCCAGATCCTGCTCGCGATCCGCATGGGCAAGACGCGGATCATCGCCGAGACGGGCGCGGGCCAGCACGGCGTCGCCACCGCCACCGTCTGCGCGCGCTTCGGCCTGCCCTGCGTCATCTACATGGGCGCCAAGGACGTCGAGCGGCAGCATCCCAACGTGTTCCGCATGAAGCTGCTCGGCGCGGAGGTGCGCCCGGTCGAAAGCGGCGCCAAGACGCTGTCCGACGCGATGAACGAGGGGCTGCGCGACTGGGTCGCGAACGTCCACGACACTTTCTACATCATCGGCACCGCGGCTGGCCCGCATCCGTACCCTGAGATGGTGCGCGACTTCCAGAGCGTGATCGGCACCGAGGCGCGCGCGCAGATGCTGGCGCGCACCGGGCGCCTGCCCGACCTGCTGTGCGCGGCGATCGGCGGCGGATCGAATGCGATCGGGCTGTTCCATCCGTTCCTCGACGATGCGGACGTGGCGATGGTCGGCGTCGAGGCGGCCGGTCGTGGCCTGGAGGGTAGCGAGCACGCCGCGAGCCTGGCGGGCGGCTTTCCCGGCGTGCTGCACGGCAACAAGACGTACCTGCTGCAGGATGACGACGGGCAGATCGCGGAGGGGCATTCGATCTCCGCCGGGCTCGACTATCCCGGCATCGGCCCCGAGCACGCCTGGCTGCGCGACATCGGCCGCGTGCGGTACGAGAGCGCGACGGACGTGGAGGCGCTCGACGCGTTCCAATTGCTGTGCCGGACGGAGGGCATCATCCCCGCGTTGGAACCCGCCCACGCCATCGCCGCCGTGACGCGGATCGCGCGCACGATGCGGGAGGATCAGGTCATCCTGGCGAACCTGTGCGGGCGGGGAGACAAGGACATATTTACGGTGGCGGCGGCGCTGGGAGCGGCGATGTGACGGCTCGCATTGTTTGCCGTCACCCCAGCGAACGCTGGGGTCTCTCGCCGATAAAGCGCGTTCTTCGAAACGATGCGATCCCAGCGTTCGCTGGGATGACGGGCGGCGCGGAATCGATCGAATGACTCGCCTTTCCGCCGCCTTCACCACCGGCTCACCCGCTCTCATCGCCTTCGTCACCGCCGGAGACCCCTCCCCCGCCGCCACCCCTGCGATCCTCGACGCACTCGTCGAAGGTGGCGCGGACGTGATCGAGCTCGGCATGCCGTTCACCGATCCGATGGCGGACGGGCCGGCGATCCAGGCGGCGAACATCCGCTCGCTGGCGGCGGGCACCCGCACGGCCGACATCATGGCGATCGCGCGCGGCTTCCGTCAGTGCCACCCGGACGTCCCGCTGGTGCTGATGGGCTATGCCAACCCGATGCTCCGTCGCGGGCCCGAGTGGTTCGCGCAGGCGGCAGCCGACGCCGGAGTCGACGGCGTAATCTGCGTCGATATTCCGCCCGAGGAAGACGACGCGCTCGGCCCGCATCTTCGCGCCGCCGGCATCGACCCGATCCGCCTTGCCACCCCCACTACCGACGCCGCCCGGCTGCCGGCCGTGCTCGATGGCGCGTCCGGATTCCTCTACTACGTCTCGGTCGCGGGTATCACCGGATTGCAGCAAGCCGCCGCCGGATCGATCGACGCGGCCGTCGCACGGCTGAAGGCGGCGACCGACCTGCCGGTCGCGGTCGGCTTCGGCATCCGGACCCCCGACCAGGCCGCGGCCGTGGCGCGCGTGGCGGACGGCGTCGTCGTCGGCTCGGCGGTGGTGGAACTGGTGGCGAAACATGGCGTCGCTGCGCCCGGCCCGGTGCGCGACTACATCGCCTCGCTGAAGGCGGCCGTGGTCGCCGCGCGGCAGCCTAGCCTGGAGACCCTTACGTGAGCTGGCTCAGCAACGTCCGCAACGCGCTCCCCTTCGCGGCGAAGAAGGAAACGGCCGACACGCTGTGGCACAAGTGCAAGTCGTGCGGGCAGATGGTGTTCGTGAAGGAGTGGGAGGAGAACCTCCACGTCTGCCCGAACTGCGACCATCACGGCCGCATCGGGCCCGCGCTCCGCTTCGACTATCTGTTCGACGAGGGCAGCCGCGAGGAGATACCCGCGCCCAAGGTCCCCGAGGACCCGCTCCGCTTCCGCGACACCAAGCGCTATACCGACCGGCTGAAGGCCGCCCGCACCGAAACCGACGAGCCCGACGCACTCGTGACCGCGCGCGGGCGGATCGGCGGCCACCCGGTCGTGATCGGCGTGCAGGATTTCGCTTTCATGGGCGGATCGATGGGCCAGGCGGTCGGCGAGGCGTTCGTGCGCGGCGTCGAGAACGCGATCCGCGAGCAATGCCCGTACATCATCTTCACAGCGTCCGGCGGCGCCAGGATGCAGGAGGGCATCCTGTCGCTGATGCAGATGCCGCGCAGCACGGTGGCGATCCAGATGCTGCACGACGCGAGGCTGCCCTATATCGTCGTGCTGACCGACCCCACGTCGGGCGGCGTCATGGCCGCCTATGCGATGCTGGGCGACGTGCAGATCGCCGAGCCCAAAGCGACGCTCGCCTTTACCGGCCGGCGCGTGATCGAGAGCACGATCCGCGAGAAGCTGCCCGACGATTTCCAGACCAGCGAATATTATCTCGAGCACGGCCTGATCGACATGGTCGTCCATCGCCGCGATCTGCGCGATCGGCTCGCGACGGTAATCGGCTATCTGTCGCGCGACGGGAAGGCGGCGTGATCGCGCGGCGGGCCTGATGGCGGATTTCGCGCGGTCGGATGATCCCGGCGTCCAGGCGCAGCTCGATCGTCTCGGGCGCCTCTCCCCCGGCGTCGACATCCTGGGACTGGACCGGATCACGCTGCTGCTGGCGCGGCTGGGCGACCCGCATCGGGCGATGCCGCCGGTGTTCCACGTCGCCGGTACCAACGGCAAGGGATCGACCTGCGCCTTCCTGCGCACCGCGCTGGAGGCGGCGGGGCATCGCGTCCATGTCTATACGTCGCCGCACCTCGTCCGCTTCAACGAGCGCATCCGCCTCGCCGGGCGGCTGATCGGGGACGAGGCGCTCACCGCTCTGCTGGCGGAAGTTCTCGATCATGCGGGCGGCCTCGGCGCGAGCTTCTTCGAGGTCACCACCGCCGCCGCCTTCCTCGCCTTCGCGCGCACGCCGGCGGATGCCTGCGTGGTGGAGGTGGGGCTTGGCGGACGGCTGGATGCGACCAACGTCGTCGCGCCGGTTGTCTGCGGCATCGCGCAGCTCGGCATCGATCACCAGGCGTTCCTCGGCGACACGGCGGAGGCGATCGCGGGCGAGAAGGCGGGCATCGCCAAGCCGGGCGTGCCGCTGGTCACGATGCGCTACACCCCGTTTGTGGCCGACCGCGTCGCGGCCGTGGCGTCGGAGGCTGGCGCGCCGGTGCTGGCGCTGGACACCGCGTGGCGGTTCCGGGTCGACGTCGCGCTGCATGTCGAGGATGCCGCCGGTCTGGTGACCCTACCTTTACCGTCACTCGCCGGGCCGCATCAGCCGGGCAATCTGGCGCTCGCCGCCGCAATGTTGCGCGCGCAGGACAGGATCGACGTGCCCGATGCAGCGCTCGCGTCGGCGGCAACCGACACGCGCTGGCCGGCGCGGATGCAGCGGCTCGGCACAGGTCCGCTGGTCGACCGGTTGCCCAGCGGCTGCGAACTGTGGCTCGATGGCGGCCACAATGCCGCAGCGGCGGACGCGGTGGCCGCATCAATCGGATCGCTGCCCGACGGTCGCCCGATCCACCTCGTGCTCGGCATGCTCGCCAACAAGGACGCGCACGCGCTCCTGACCCCGCTCGCGGCGCTCGCCGCCAGCCTGACCGCCGTGCCAATCGACGGGCACGAGCATCATGCGCCGGCCGAACTCGCGACGCTTGCCCGCTCGCTCGGCATTCCGGTCACCGGCGTGGCGACGGATGTGCCGGCGGCCTTCGATATCCTCGCGAGCGGCCCCGTCACCGCGGTTCGGTCCCGGGTGCTGGTGCTCGGCTCGCTTTACCTTGCCGGCGAAGTGCTCCGGCTCAACGATGAGTATCCGGACTGATCGTCATCGGAATCGTTGGCGATCGAAGCGCCCGAGTGACCTTCCAGCGCCTCCGACCTGCTAAGCGAGTTCGGCCGTATGGCCAGGCTCCTCGGCGGGGCCGGCTCGCGACGCCCGCCACCATTCGACCAGCACCAGCACGATCGCTGGCAGCCCCGCCACCGCGACCCAGCGGAAGACGGTCGCATACCCATGCGCGTCGATCGCCTCGCCCGCCACGCTCTTGCCCAGCGAGCCGATGAGGAAGGTGAGCGACGACAGCAGCGCATATTGCACGGCGGCGAACCGCTTGGAGACGATACCGGATACGAAGGCCGTGAACGCCGCACCGGCGAGTCCGGTCGAGATGTTTTCGTAACAGATCGTCATCAGCAGTCGCGTCATCCGCGCGTCCTGACCGAACGCGCCCGCGAGCAGGTTTAGGCGAAGGAGGTGCGCGGCCGCGTCTATGTGCGCGCCACCCTCCGCCAGATCGGCGTAGAGGAAATTGCCCATGATCGGCAGCGTCGCGCCGAGCAGCAGCGTCGGGAACCGACCGAGCCGCAGGAACAGATAGCCGCCCACCGCCACGCCCAGGATCGACATGACGATCCCGAAGATCTTGGACGCGAACGCGACCTCGTCCTTCGAATAATGGAGATAGTCGAGGTAGAAGGGGTAAGCGAACGACGCCCACACATTGTAGCACAACGCGTAGGTGAGGATCAGCCCGATCACCACCACCACGCCCCAGCCGAGCCGGCCGGAGAGTTCCGCGAGCGGTGAGACGAGGGCGCCGTACAGATGGTCGGCAGCCAGGGACGGGCCGGTCCGCGGCAGTCGCTCCGCCATCTTGCCGCGACCACGGAGCCGATTGGTCGCCGCCGCGACCGCGAGCGGAACCAGGACGGTCGCAACCACGATCCACGGCCCCTCGTAGCGGAGGAAGTCCGCGGCCGAGGGTGCCTTGGCGCCGGGCGATACCGGCGTCAGCATCGCCGTCATGAACCAGCCGATGGCGACCAGCGCGCCGAGCCAACAGCCGCCGACGACGGCCAGCGCCGTGAGGCGCAAGCCGGGCGCGATCTCGCCCGCAAGGAGGCCTGCCGATCGATCCGCCGCGGGTATACGCCGCTCGGGCGCCGCCAAACCGATCACGAGAAGGACTCCCATGATGCCGGCCATCAGCAGATATACCGCCGGCCAGGACATGCGTGCGGCCAGGAAGAGGGCGAAGGCTCCCCCGATGATGGCAGCAGTGCGGTAGCCGAGCTGATAGAATGCCGACAGCAACTCGACCGGCGTAACCTCGTCCGCGACGTCGATCCGCCAGCCGTCGATCGCCACATCCTGTGTCGCCGACGCGAGCGCGCCGAGCACCGCCAGCAGGGCGAACCGCCCGATCTGAGTTGCTGGATCGGTCGCGGCGAGCGCGGCGAGGCAGGCGATCAGCAACACCTGGCAGGCGACGATCCAGCCCTTGCGTCGTCCGAGCCGGCCGACGAGCGGCAGCGCCACGCGATCGACCAGCGGCGACCACAGGAACTTGAACGCATAGGCAAGCCCCGCGAACGCAAGCACGCCCACCGTGGCGAGGTTGACCTTCGCCTCCCCGAGCCAGGCGGTCAGCGTGCCGATCAGCAGCGAAAAGGGCAGACCCGACGACAGGCCGAACGCGACCATCAACGCCGATGTCCGGGTCCGCAATGCCGCCGCGAACAGGCCGAAGCCACGCGGCCGAGAAGCAACCACCATCATCCCCGCCCCGCGACCATGGGGCCAGCTTAGCGGATCACCGGTCCCTGCCTAGCCGGAACGTGGGACGGCCTGCTTCATGCGAACAACGAAAATCCGGCAGGCACACGCTTGGGCGTCCGCCCGTCGAGCGTCGCGTCCACCGCCTCGATCGCGGCGAGCAGGTCGCGCTGCGCATAGGGTTTCGCGAGGCAACCGATCGCGACCGACATTGCGTCGGCGGGACGCTGGCCGGTCACAAACATCACTGGCACGTCGACTGCCTGAGCAGCCCGCGCGACCTCCAGGCCGTTGCCGTCGGCAAGGTTCACATCCGCCAGCACCAGATCAATCGACGAGCCGTCGCCGATCAGCCGGACCGCCGCCGCGACCCCGTCGACGGTGCCGATCACCACGTAGCCTGCTTCTTCCAGAAGATGCTCCGCGTCGAACGCGACCAGCGGCTCGTCCTCAACGACGAGTAATCGAGTAATCCGCCGCTTCTTACGCCCGAACCATGCCACCAGACCCGATACCTCGACCAAGACCGCGCGACCGCGGTGTCGTTACGCTTGCGGCGATAACGCGCGCCGGCTGCATCGGGCGCATTTATTTGCGGCCGCTTCGTCGAAAGGAGCTATGGACGCGGCATGTCGCCGCCCCGCACCCCCACCACCTCCGATCCCGTCGTTCGAAGTGATGGCGATCAGCGCATCGCCAAGCTCCTCGCGCGTGCCGGTGTCGCCTCGCGCCGCGAGATCGAGCGGATGATCGCGGAGGGGCGCGTGGCGTTGAACGGCTCGGTCGTGACGACGCCCGCCACCATCCTCGCCTCGCTCGACGGCGTCACCGTCGACGACCAGCCCGTGGAGGCACCAGCCGCCGCACGCCTGTTCCTGTACCACAAGCCAGCGGGGCTGCTGGTAACGGAGCGGGATCCGGGCGGTCGGCCGACCATCTACGACCGGTTGCCGGCCGGACTGCCGCGCGTAGTGCCGGTGGGGCGGCTCGACCTCGGCACCGAGGGGCTGTTGCTGATGACGACCGACGGCGGGCTGAAGCGCCAATTGGAGCTGCCCGCCACCGGCGTCCAGCGCGCCTACCGCGCTCGTGCCTATGGCGAAGTGACGCAGCAGATGCTGGAGGCGCTGATCGAGGGCGTGGAGATCGAGGGCATCCGCTACGGCTCGATCGACGCCAATCTGGAGCGGCGCACGGGCGCGAACGTCTGGATCGAGATGGTGCTGACCGAGGGCAAGAACCGCGAGGTGCGCCGGGTGCTGGACTATCTGGGCCTGCGGGTCAGCCGCCTGATCCGCACGCGCTATGGCCCGTTCGTGCTGGGAGACCTGATGCCCGGTGCCGTCGCCGAGGTGCGCGGCCACGACATCGCCTCGTTCCGCAAGAACCCGACCCGCCTCGATCTGCCGCAACCCGCTCGCCAGCGGGGAGCGGGCGCGGATCCGGTGACGGCTACGTTCACGCCAATGGCCACCGGTCGAACGCCACGGCCGGTACGCGACGATGCGGCACGCGGGCGACCGGTTGCCGGCCGCGCCGCACCTGCCCGCGCGCCGGCCCGGGCCGATCGACCGACGAACGCGGCCGGTCAGCGAAGGCCCGACGAACGGCCGGCCCGAAGCTCCGCCTCCCGACCGCCAAGGGTCGCGACAAGGTCCCCGCGAGAAGAGGTCTCCGCCCCGCAACCGGCGCGCGACGCCCAACCACCAACCATCCGCCGGGCGAACTCCGCCGCCGCAGGACCAGCCGGCGGTCGTGGCGGCGCTCGTTCGGCAAGGTCCCAGCGGGCCGACGCGGCCCCCGCATCCGTCGCCAAGCCGGCCAGGGCTGCGCGCGCCCGGCAGTTCCGCGAGACGCGCGAGCCGGCGGAGCACCCTCGCCCGACGCGCCCTGCTTCACCGGGCCGGCCAGCACCTAGCCGTCCCGTCCCGTCCGGCTCGCGCCCCGCCAAGCCCCCGCGCGGCGCTCCGCCGCGTCCGCCGCGGACGCGCTCCTAGGCTATGCGGATCATCGCCGGGCAGTGGCGCGGACGTAAGATCGTCACGCCCAAGGGTGACGCGACGCGGCCCACGGTGGACCGCGTCCGCGAGGCGCTGTTCTCGATGCTTGTCAGCCGGGTCGGCTCGTTCGAGGGGCTGGCCGTGGCAGACCTGTTCGCCGGGTCGGGCGCGCTGGGGCTGGAGGCGCTATCGCGCGGCGCGGCGTCCTGCCTGTTCGTCGAGCAGGACGGCGCGGCGCTCGACGCGTTGCGGGCCAATCTCAAGACCCTGGGTGCCACCGGGGACGTGCGCGCCCAGTCAGTGATGGCGTTGCCGCCCGCCACGCGGCCCGTCGACCTGATGCTGCTCGATCCGCCCTATGGAACCGGCGCCGGCGCCGTGGCGCTCGATCGTCTCCTGCGGCTCGGCTGGGTCTCCCCGGCGAGCTGGGTCTCGGTCGAGACGGCCCGCGACGAGCCGGTGGTCGTCGCGGGCTTTACCGTCGATGCCGAGCGCCAGCACGGCAAGGCCCGGCTGACGCTATTACGGCCGGATGACTAGCCGCCGCTAGGGCGTCCCGTCGCGCTCGCGGTGCGGGTCGCCGGCGTAACGCGCCACACCGTGTCGCCCAGGTCGTCCGCTACCAGCAACGCGCCTGCCTTGTCGATCGCCACGCCCACCGGGCGGCCCTGCGCCTGACCCTTGGCGTCGATGAAGCCGGTGACGAACGGTTGCGGCTTGCCGACCGGGCGGCCATTCTGAACGGCAAATATACCACCTGATACCCATTGTACTGATTGCGGTCCCAACTGCCATGCTCCCCGAGGAATGCACCGGCGGCATGACCAGGCAATAATTGCGACTGCGAGAAAGCGACGCCCAACACTGCGACATGACTGCTTAGAGCGTAATCGGGCGGGATCGCCTTGGCGACCAGATCCGGCCGCTGCGGACGGATGCGCGGATCGACGTGCTGGCCGTAATAGCTGTACGGCCAGCCATAGAAGGCCCCGTCCTTCACCGACGTGAGGTAATCGGGGACGAGGTCCGGCCCGAGCTCGTCACGCTCGTTGGCGACCGCCCACAATTGCTTCGTCCGAGGCTCGAAACCGAGGCCGGTCGGATTGCGGATGCCGCTCGCGAAGATGCGGTAGCGGCCGGTCTCGCGATCGATCTCCCACACCGCGGCGCGCCCTCGCTCCGCCGCGGCGCCGTTTTCGGTGATGTTGCTGTTCGACCCGACGCCAACGTACAGCAGCTTGCCGTCCGGGCTCGCGACCATGCTCTTGGTCCAATGATGATCGATCGGGCCGCCCGGCAGATCGAGCAGCTTGACGCCGGGGGCAGTGATCTGGGTTTCGCCGCTCTGGTACGGGAACCTCAGCACCGCGTCGGTGTCGGCGACATACAGGTCGTTGCCGACCAACGCGACGCCGAACGGCGAGACCAGGTGATCGATGAACACGGTCCGCACGTCCGGCACACCGTCACCGTTGGTGTCCCGCAATAGCGTGATGCGGTTGCCGCCCTTCGCGCTCGCGCCCGCGTAACCCTGGACCCAGCCCATCACGAGGTCCTTGGGACGCTCGATCGGCTCCAGGCCAGGTCCGGTCGACTCGACCACCAGCTCGTCGCCGTTGGGCAGGATGTAGATCTGGCGCGGATGCTTCAGCCCCGTTGCCAGCGGCTTGATCGTGAAACCCGCCGGCACCGTCGGCGTCGCACCGTTCGACCAGCCGACCGCCTTGGCGACGTGCATCGGCGGAAGAAGATATTGATGCGGAGCGGGCAAGGCCGGGTCCGAGCCAAACTGCGTGCCGCGATCGAAGGAGTCGCTGTTCGAACACCCGGCGAGCGTCACGCCGGCGATCAGCGTGGCGCCGACAACAAGAACGGTGCGCATCAGGCGACTCCCACGCGATGAAGGTAGGTGAGCGTGCGGCCGAGCCACAGCGTCGGGATCAGCACCAGCACGGTGACGAGCGAGATGATGAGCCCCTGCGGCACCACCGACGTCCAGGCGTCGCGGCTATGGACAAGGTTGTTGAACAGGCCAAGGACCAGCACGACGACAAGCCCCACGGCCCGCCAGCGCGCGGCCGGAAGCGTAACTGCTCACGGGGTTGGCGGGAGAGGGTTGCGGTGGGCGCGAGTATCTGA